>JAPLGZ010000380.1 GCA_026389895.1 Chloroflexota bacterium
TTCTATTTGGGCGCAACGTACGATCTGGCGACCAACCAACGCCGCGAAACACCGATCAATTATGATGCCCGCGATCTCACCACCCACGCCGTTGTCGTTGGAATGACGGGCAGCGGCAAAACGGGCCTTTGTGTCGATTTGATGGAAGAGGCCGCGCTAGATCTGGTGCCGGCCATCTTGATCGACCCCAAAGGTGACATCACCAACCTCCTGCTGCAATTTCCCGAACTCGGCCCAGAGGATTTCCAAACCTGGATCAACGAGGACGATGCGCGCCGCAAGGGACAAAGCGTGGCCGAATTTGCGCAAACAACGGCTGAAACCTGGCGCGATGGTCTGGCTGATTGGGGCATCACCCCACAACGTATTCGCGATCTGCAAGCGGCCGTCAACTACACCATCTTCACCCCTGGCTCGGATGCCGGCGTGCCGATTAACATTTTGGGCAGCTTAGCCGCGCCGAAGATGGATTTTGAGGCAGAAGCCGAGGTGATCCGCGAACGCATTAGCGGCACCGTGGCGGCGCTGTTGGGTCTGGTCGATGACACCGCCGACCCCACCCGCAGCCGCGAAGCAATTTTGCTGGCGAACATTTTTGAATTTTACTGGAAACAGAATAAAGATCTAGATCTGGCCCAATTGATCCTGGCGATTCAAACGCCGCCCGTGCGTCAAGTAGGCGTCTTTGATGTGGATACATTTTATCCTCAGAAAGATCGTTTTGCGCTGGCCATGGGTTTTAACAACTTGATGGCGTCGCCCAGCTTTCAAGCCTGGATGCAGGGCGAGGCGTTGGATGTTGACCAGTTATTCTTTAGCCCCGATGGCAAACCGCGCCACAGCATCTTTTACATTGCCCATCTCAGCGACAGCGAACGCATGTTTTTTGTCACGCTGCTCTTAGAAAATGTCTTGATCTGGGTGCGCCGCCAATCCGGCACAACCAGCCTACGCGCCCTGCTCTATATTGACGAAATTTTCGGCTATATGCCGCCAACCGCGGTGCCGCCGTCCAAACGACCGTTGCTGACGCTGCTGAAACAGGCGCGCGCCTCTGGGTTGGGCGTCGTGATCGTGACACAGAATCCGGTGGATCTAGATTACAAAGGCTTGACCAACGCTGGCACCTGGTTTATTGGCAAATTACAGGCCGAGCGCGACAAAGCACGCGTGGTTGAAGGGTTGGCTGGCGCGATTGCCGCGACAGGCAATGCTACCAAGATCAATTATGGACAACTGATCAACCAGTTGAGCAATCGCGTCTTTTTAATGCACAGTATCCATCTCGAGCAACCGGTGGTCTTTCAGACGCGTTGGGCAATGAGCTATTTGCGCGGTCCATTGACGCGACCGCAAGTGCAGGCGTTGATGAAGGATCGCAAACGGCCCGCCGTCATCAACGCGCCGGAGCCACCAGTTGACGCCGCGGCGGTGACACAACCACCAGCGGCGCTACGCCCGACACCACCACTACCCCCGACACCGTCACCGGTGCCACCACTGAGACCGGTTCTAGCGCCCCCACCGCCGAGCGCGCCCAGCGCCCCCGCTGGTTTTTCTCCAGTGCCCCCCGCGCTCGATCCGAGTGTCACCCAGGTCTATCTACCCATTGTGGTAGAGGAACGCACGGCTTTACGCCAGGCAATGAAGGACATTGGCCCACAAATTACCGCCGATCAGGTTCTATTGGTCTACGAAGCCGCCATCCTGGGCGCAACCACGGTGCGTTTTGCGGATCGTAAGCGCCAGATCGACGAACAGGATGACCAAATTCTGCTCGCGCCGGTGCATGAGCAGGTAAGCGCCGTCGATTGGGCAGATGCCGAACGTTTGCCAATTACGCTGCGCGATCTGCTACAGCAGCCGGAACGGGTGGGCGCCGATCAAGGACCGATTTTTGCCACGGCGCCGGCCCAGGCCAACAGCGCCAAACAATTGAAGCGGATCGCCAGCGATCTGGCAGATTGGCTCTATTATAACCGGAAGCTCAGCCGCCAGGTTCACCAAACGCTGGGGCTGACCCAAAGCTCGGGCGAAAGTGAACGTGATTTTAAGATTCGTCTACAGCAGGTGGCACGCGAACGGCGCGACCAAGATGTGGACAAGGTGGAGAAGCAGTACGCCACGCAACTTGATCGCTTGCAAAGCAGATTGCGCAAGGAAGAGCAGGAATTGGCCGGCGCTGAAGCCGAATATACAGGCCGCAAACAGCAAGAGATCGTCGGTATCGGCGAAACCGTGTTGGGCTTTTTCTGGGGCCGGCGCAGCACGCGGGCGCTCAGTACAGCCGCCAGCCGCCGGCGCATGACGGCGGCATCTGGGCGGAATGTCGAAGAGACGCGACAAGACATCGAAGATCTAAAGCAGGACCTTGCCAGGTTGGAACAAGCCATGAAAGCGCAGACGGATGCGATCACCTTCAAATGGGCTGGCATCCTGGATGAATTGACCACCGAAGATATCACGCCTAAACGCGCCGACATTACGGTGCAACTGGTCGCCCTCGTCTGGCTGCCATCTTGGCTTGTCACCTACAATGATGGTTCGCGGCGGCGTATGATCACGATTGCGGCCTACGAATTGCCAACAGTAGGTTGATTTCAGATCAGATTAATCGTTAAAACGTGGGGTGAAACAGCAGGCTGCGGGCCAATGCGAACGGATTGGCTCGCAGCAGTTGTGTGCGCTTCACTGGCAGAGCAACAGCCTTGCTCCCCTCAATTTTTGTGAGAGTCATTTGAAACACTTAACCCATTTTCTAGCCTTACAGTTCAAAACGCACAAGCTTAGTTTTTTGGGCTTTGTCTTAACGATCTTATTATTTAGCGGTTGCACCCCCGAGTTTAAGCTACTCTGGTTAACCACGACGCCATTTCTCCCCGCCTTAAGCGCGCCCGATGTGATCCAAGCGCCACAGCCAGTCACCGAAATCCCATTGAGCGGTCCCTTGAGTAATCGCAATGCCGAGTTTTCTGGGTTGGCGTGGTATGGGGATTATCTAATTTTATTACCTCAATGGCCGAGTCATTGGGACAATCAGGTTTTCATGCTGCACAAAGCCGATATCGTAGACTTCCTCACGGGTAAGCGGCCCGAACCACTCACGCCACAACCGATTCCACTGATCAACGGCAGCCCATTAATGGCACAAATTCCGGGCTTTGATGGTTTTGAGTCGATTGCCTTTCATGGAGAGCGCGTCTATCTTACCATCGAGTCAAAACCTGGGGCCAACATGTTAAGTTATGTAGTATCGGGGACAATGGCGCCGGATCTGAGCGAATTACGCCTGGATGATACTCACTTGGCGCCGGTAGAGCCCCAAACCGATATTGACAATCTGGGCGAGGAAGCGATGTTTATCACGGCAGATCGCGTGGTGACCATCTATGAAGCGAACAGTGTTTTTCTCAATCCCGCGCCCGTGGTCCATCTGTTTGACCCGAATCTAAATCCCCAAGGCACGTTGCCCATGCGCGATACGCCGTACCGGATCACGGATGCGACGCCACTAGACGCCAACCAGCGCTTCTGGGTGATCAACTACTTCTTTCCTGGCGATCAACAATTGCTCAGAAGATTAGGGCTGCCAAACTTAGGTGCGAATCCGCTGGCCGAGGATAAACCGGTTGAGCAATTAGTGGAGCTTCAGTTTGGCCCCGCCGGTGTGACCGAGGTCGGTACGCCCCCCATCTCGCTCCAACTCCAAGCGGACAATGTCGCCCGCAATTGGGAAGGCATAGCCCGCCTGGAAACCCCCGAACTCAATGGCTTTTTGCTCGCCACGGATTATTATCCAGGGACGATCTTTGCCTTTGTGCCGAAACCCAAGTAGCGGGTAAGGCACGAGAGCAGAGATTATTAAAATGGTCGGCTGAGAGCGTCCGGAAGCACCCTCAGTGCCTCAATTTTGAGCGCGTGAGGGTGCGTTCCTGCGGCCTTCTGTTCTACCGCCCGACAAGCGGTAGATAATACAAATAGCGGATCAACCTTGTGGCTAGTTGGCGAATCGCCTGGATATTCGGGTCGGCCTGAGATGTCAGCGTGACGGTGATACTGTTGGTTGTGCCCACGGTTGCAGTAGCGGGGATCGAGACAGCCACCGTCAACGGCAGGCTGCTCGATGGCGCAATCGGGCCAATCTGCACCGGCGCTGTGATCGGCCAGGTTGAGCCTGCTACCGTTACGGTATACGTATCCGTAAACGAGCCAATATTGGTCACCGGCAGGACATAATTGAGACCGCTGATCACAGTCGTCTGGGTGAATTCATGCTGAGTGCCCAAGGCAACGCCATAACTAGAATTCACCACATCGACAAAAGCGGCACTCGTTGTTCCCCAATTGCCCGCTTGATCCCGACTTTCGATGAATACTGTATGGCGCCCCACTGGCCACCCGCTGGTGGATACGGTGGCTTGAATGGCTTCGATCTTGGCGTTAAACGTGCCATCCAGCGCCGTCATGCTATAGGTTTGTGTGCCTGTAACCCAAGCAGGTGCATCAATCGAGTAATGTGCCGCGGCGATTGGCTGGGTCGCTTCAAGTCCCCAACCATTGCTGTTATAACGCGTATCATTGGCCGTAGCCTGCAAGATAAAGTTCGTTCCGGTCAATACCGTCTTTGGGGCAACGGCCACTTGGAGTGTATCCGGACCAGCGGGTTCTTGATAGGGTCGACGGGCAGCTTTCAACGCATAGTAGAGGGCGGGCATATTTTTGGGCAGGACATTATTCGTAAAAGAGGAGCAACTCTCAAAAAAGTTATTTCCCATCTCAAAGGTATAACTGGCCACCCCCAGCACCCCATAGGTAAAATCGTCGGTGGTGCCCGAAGTGCCATAAAGACAATCTTGACCGTTGCACACCTGATAGCCATTAAAATAGCCAAACTTGCGCCCCAAGGTCTGCAACTGGGTTAGATTCGGGGCCGGCGCATCCGTCCAGCCCCAAGGATAGAGCACCTGTTGGGCATAGCTATGCAAGGTAATAAAAACGCCTTCTGTGGTAGGCGGAGCCATATCCGCATCATCAGGGCCACGCTGATCCTCAAAGATGGATTGGGCGTAAGCTTCGATGGCCTGGGTTTCTGGTTCCGAAGCCGCGCTCGGTCCCAGATAAGTGATATCGCAAGACTCGGGATGGGGCATATAGGCGCCCCATTTAAAGCTACTGTTGCGGTTTAGATCCGTGCCCCAGCCTGCCGCATTCAGACAACCGTCATCGTTATCGGTATTCTTGCGCCAGAGGTCACCGGTCTCGGCAATTTTGCGCCCATCGGGATTGGCCTGCGGAATAATATGCACCTCAAAATAATCTAGCAGCCACGTGACATCGGGATCGACGTTGTACTTGGCCACTAATTCTTCGGCGAAGCGGGCCGCAAGTTCGGCTGTGGTATATTCACGCGCATGGATCGCCGCCATCAGCAAAAATTTGGGTTTAGGGCCGGCTTTCGCCTTATTGGTCAGCACCAATACATTAAGGTCATAGCCAGGTTTGCCGCCGGGTATCGTCTTCTCCCAACTATCGCCAATGTCCATCCAGGAAGCCAGGTTAGGGTGATCGACCGCCAACTTTTGCATAGCTGCATAGGTCTCTTCCACCGTGCGATAACAGGAATAACCAGGGATGCCACTGGTCTGGGCGGCGTTCGCAGGCGGCGGTTGCGTCAGCAAGGCTGTCTTCGCCGCATCAATTTCTAGCCGGTAGCCGCGCGCCCGCAGATCAATTTGTTGCGCCGCGGAGAGCTGCGCCACCACATACTGTTGGGCCAGATCAGCGTTGTGATGAACTTCCCAAACATCGACTGTGGCCGCCAACTGATTGATATCAGTTTGATCGGCTACATAGACACGGGCGACGATTGGCTCGTTGGTTGGTGTGGTGCTGTCGTTAAGCGGTGGGGCCTGTTGCGAAGTAGGGTTGGGGGATGCTGTCAGCGTTTTTGCCTGGACGGGGCGTAGCGGTTGCGAAATGCCAAGCAACGAAAGGCTCAGGCACAGAATGGCACCAAGCCAATAGATTCCTTTTGTCGACATAAGTTCACCTTCCAAAACCAAATTCTGTCACACTAAAAAAGATCGGAATCAGCACCAACGCCCCGATCAAGATGGTTGCAATCTCCAGGTAAACCCAACCCTGCGCAGCCCGCATCCACGCGCGCGGCCAGTTGTTCGTTGCCCAGTGGCGTTGTTTATATTGATAGCGCACCATATATTGTTCTGCCAGCTTGACAGGCTCCAATGGTTCAATGTCCCACCCAGCATTGTGAAAAAGCCGTGGCAAAAAGAGCACAAAACGGTGCGCCAGATACCCCAGGGGCAACACCAGCAAGCCAACATAGACAAGCAGACCGAGCACGAGATTGATCCAATAAGGCAACGGACTGAAAAGCGCAAAGAGATCAATCCAAAGCCAAGCCAGATAAATCAGCAACGGCGACGCTAGCACCCAATGACCGAGCGCACCCCAGGCCGGTGTCGCTTCCACTAAATCGGCCGCTACTTGCCGGCGGACAAATTTTGTTTCACTTTTTTCGCGATTACTCATATCATTCATGATGGCTCATATCGTTTCGTATACACTCATTGTTGTCGCCAATCAATTGTGCGGTTATGCCGATGACGCCAGCGCCACCACAAGCCCACGGGATAACCGGCCATTTTGGCTATGTCGCCGACCACGCGGATGATGGGCACCCAAAGTGCGGCGACAATCCGTTGCTTGGCGCTTAACGGCCGCCCCAGCATGCGCAGGCGTTGCCAGGGTCGCCGGCAATAGATTATAAATCCAACAAACAAACCGACCCAGCCCAACCAACGCGCAAACAAACCCCAAACCAGATGCCCCAGCAAGGCAGGCAAGAGCACGCCATAGGTGATGTAACGGATCAGATGGCGCTTCCGCCAGAGATCCGCTTTGCCGTCACCGCGCGCATAACGATAGTATTGGGTCCAGAAGCTGCGTAGATTTTCGCGTGGACGAAAATAGGCCACGGCCTGCGGCGCCCAGGCAAAGGCGGTCGGCTTTTGCGGCTGTTGGGCATTGATGGCAAAGTCAAAAATTAGATCTTCACTATAATCCAGCCATTCTGGATAGCCGCCACTTTTTTCCCAAGCCGCCTTTGTAAAGGCCACCGAACGACTGCTAGGCAGAAATTTATTCGGATCGATATCCTCAACCAAAGGCAGCACCGTGGCCGCCATTGCACAGACAAACGACGACCGCTCATCCGTGGCAATATCGGGCAGAAAAAAACCCGCCACGGCTAACGGGACTGGTGTTTGGCCATTTTGCCACGGCGCGATCAAGTGTTCCAGCCAGGTAGCGGATAAACGCACGCCCGCATCAGTGACGGCGATCAACGGTCCCGTCGCGGCGGCAATGGCTACGTTACGCCCGCGGCTGATGTTGGCGCCAGGTGCCACGAGGACGCGCACAGAAGGCAATTGCGCTTGCCCACCACGAATATACTCGTGCAGAACAGCCACCGTATCATCCATGCTGCCGCCATCACAAATCACGATTTCATCGGGGCGGCGCGTCTGGTGCGCCAGCGAATCGAGCAGACGCGTAATACTCTGGCCTTCATTATAGATGGTAATAATCACAGAGACATGCATACCCCTTATTGTGCCCCAAAATGCTATTCTTTGCACTTTCTAACCAGCGCAGAAGGGCGAAGGGGAGAGAGGGAAACAAGGAGATAGAAGCCAACTCTAATCCTTAATCCTGACTGAATCCCTAGTTCCTACAGAGAGACTTGGATAGAGATAAAATTCTCTCTTCCCGGTCTCCCTGTCTCCGTGTCTCTTTTCTCCCATCCTTCTTCCCTTACACTCATCTTACCTATAAATTTCTACTTAAAATCGAAAAGTGTTAGACTTGCGCTTCTAGAGACGGCATAGCTGTGAATTTTATGGCCAACTTCGACGGCCAGGAAGTGAGCACCCGCCCAACAGGTGGATCAGCGTTGTGCATCGGCGTTTCATCGGCGTCTAAGAGCTACACTGATTGGTTGAACACCGCTCCTTTATCAGCCAGATACGCCATTCGTTTGCTTGCATATCAAAAGGTCTAACTATGGTTATCGTTAAAAAGCCGGCCAATATTTTGCCCCTATTCCTATTACTCAGTTTGCTGTTGGGCGCTTGTAACCGGTCGGAGCCCACTGCAACCCCGTCAATGCCAGCTACTACCATCGCCGATTCCACCGTCGCCAGTTCGCCGGCTGCCGATCCTGGGCTGCTTATCCCACGAGCCACCAGTGTCGGTCCAGTCCAGGCGCTCCCCTTGCTGGCGGCCCACGAGCAACAAATGCGCCTGGCCCTTCAACAGCCCATTCCCATCCTCACGCTCCAAACTGGGCTTGATGACAACCAACGTAAGGCCCAGGAACTTGCCATTCAAGACCCTCGTTTTCAAGCTGATTTGCACGATCCAGCGACCGGCGCACCCTTACGCAATGAAATCTTTGGCATTTATCCCCTGCGCGAAAGTGATGTGATCAGCGCGACCGCCGCCTGTCACCAAAACCAATGTTTGCGCGTCGAACTGTACAATTATGCGATCAATCTCACGACCTTGGCCGTTGTCGATGTAACCAAACAAACAGTGCTTACCGTTGTGAAAGTGCCCTATACCCAGCCCGATATCCCGCCGGCGCTCACCCAAATTGCCCTGGAAATTGCCACCAATGCACCTGAAGTGGCCGAAGCGCTCGGCTACAAACCAGCCGACAAGGATGCGATGATGGCCAACACCAAAACCGCCTTGAATCGCAGCCGTTGTGAACGCTCTGAACATCTGTGTGTTGCCCCGACGTTTCAGAAAGGGGAATGGGCGCTCTGGCCGATTGTCGATCTGACGGATGGCGTGCTGGTCGGGATTCGTTGGACAGCTGTGGGCAGTAGCGTTCCCGTAACGGAAAAGAAATTGCAAAACGACGTGATCACCAAACGCTACTGCGAGACGACGACCCCGCTGGCGCGTGATGGGTGGCAACTGGACTATATGCTGACCAGTTCGGATGGGTTACGCATTTCTAATGTAAAATTCAAGGATAAATTGCTCATCGACAGCGCCAAGTTGGTCGATTGGCATGTCAGCTATTCACAACGCGACGGCTTTGGCTATAGCGACGCCGTGGGTTGTCCGATTTTCAGCCAAGCCGCCGTACTTGCCATGGAACCGCCCCAGGTGGAAGCATTGCAAGAAGGAAATAAACAGGTTGGCTTTGTGTTGCGTCAGCGTTTTTTCAGCGAGGGTTGGCCGAATCCTTGCAACTATAACTATGAACAACGTTACGAATTTTACACGGATGGACGCTTTCGCCCGGTGGTTGGCAGCTTGGGGCGCGGGTGCGGCAGCGATGGCACCTATCGCCCCGTGACGCGGATTGCCTTCGCCGGCAAACAAATTTTTGCCGCCAGGCAAGGCAACAATTGGCAAACGTGGGCACAGGAAGGCTGGTTCCGCGACCCTACGACTGCCCCCAACCCCAACGAACCGCCCTATCGCATTGTCGACGCGCAGGGTCACGGTTTTTATATGCAACCCGCGCGCGGTCAATTTGCGGATGGTGGACGCGGCGACCATGCCTTTATTTATGTCACCCGCCGCCACCCGGATCGTGACGAAGGTGACGCCGATCTGGTGACCATCGGCCCTTGCTGCAACACCGATTATCATCAGGGGCCAGAAAAGTTTATCGAACCAACGCCAGAAGCGCTGACGGATAGCGAATTGACGCTCTGGTATGTACCCGAATTGAAAAATGATGGGACGCCAGGCGAACAATATTGCTGGGCCGAATCTATTCCTAACAACGGCATCTATACAACAAAAACCTATCCATGCTTTTCAGGCCCGATGTTTATTCCAACTGAAAAATAATTGGTAGCGGGTTTCGTCAGGATCGGGGCCAGCTACCGCCGCACCGTTTGGCCCCGACCGAAAGGTTTTTTGATGAGTAAGCGTAAAAATAAATCTACAGCTTCTCCGCCACCTAAAATGGCGGCACCCGCCAATAAACTGTCAACGGCACGCGCAAATCGCACCGCACCACCATCGGCTCTGCCCCGGCAACGAATTTGGCTGATCGGCCTGCTCACCCTTATCCTCTTGCTCGCTGTTGGGCTATTCTTCTGGCGTCGCTCATCCCAACCCAGCGCAGCAACCCCAGCCCAGCCCACGACCACACCAGCGCTTACCATTCACCGCCCGATCGGCAATGTCAATGCGTGTCGAACATTTCCAGCCTTTGTAGCAACCCTAGGTTTCAGTCGTACCGCTTTCGTTTCTACAGATGCACGCCCCCAAAAAGGCGCAACCTTGATTGAGCAAGATGCCAAGGGCAACATCATCCGCACCTATCAGCATCCCTCGTGGTCAACTGCCGGCTATATGGGCCCGCCGGTAGTCGATAAATTCGGCAATATTTTTCTGATTCCCGCCCCTTGGATCAATGTCTTGGACAACCCAACCATCAAACAAAATATCATTTACAAAATTGATACAAAAACTGGCATTATGGCCGATTATGTGCATCTGCCAGCCGCGGCCGAGCCAAGCACCGAAAACCCCTATGGATTGCTAGGCTTGTCGTATGATTGTGACACCCAATCCTTGTACGCAACATCGGTGGCCGGCTCGACGCGCAACAAAGAAGTGGGGCGCATTTTCCAGATTGATGGCGCCACCGGCAAGGTATTGGATCAGCTAGATAATATTGATGCCTTTGGGGTGATGGGCTTCAATGGCGCCAAAGGCAAACGCCTCTATTTTGGCATGGCGCGCACATCTGATATTCGCTCAATTTTGCTAGATGACAATGGTCACTTTGTGGGTGAGTCGCGCGTGGAATTCTCTTTAGCCGGGCTCGGCGCGCATGGCGATGAAAAGGGCCAACGGCTCAGCGTGGATACGGATAAAATCTTAAGCGTGCGCAGCCTGGAGTTTGACTTCAACCTGATTGCCCCCACCGAACTGCGCCGCACCCTGTTCAAATATACCTACAACGCCAATAGCGACGCTTGGAGTTTGGCGGATTCCGTCCCGCTTCAGTGATTGCGGCAAGTTCCAGTGAAGCGAACCAACGGTAAGCCTGTCTTGGTGTGGGCATCTTGCAGACGCCCGCACCAAGACGAGTTGGCTAATTTCATCAGCCTCGCGGTTTAATTCTTCATACATCCAATTTAGCGTATAATACAGCTGCTAGCCTAATACTTATGCTTGGCCTGCCCTCTACAGCAGGCGGGCAACTGTTGTACGCCAACAAAGCCAACGTAGGGATCCAATCAAAGTGTACCCGCCCTTGCCATTGGTGGCAACAGGTGCAAACCTGTGCCGACGATCCTTTCTCGCCGAAACGAGTTTTCCTGCATGACCGAGCGTATTTATGTCGCGCTTGACCTTGAAACAACCGGCCTAGACCCTAATCGCGACGCGATCATCGAGATCGGTGCAGTCTGTTTTCAAGGCGACCAAATTCTTGACCGTTTTGTGACCTTCGTCAATCCCCAACGGAAGATCCCACTGCGTATCCAGCAGATCACGGGCATTCGCAACGCCGATGTAGCCACCGCGCCCACGCTGGCCCAGGTATTGCCCGAACTATTGGCCTTTGTCAACAGTCACGTGACGGCCATTGTGGCGCACAATGTTGGCTTTGATATGAGCTTTTTACGCACGGCCGGCGTTAATTTTCACCGCCCAGCGCTTGACACCTTTGAATTAGCCACGATTCTCTTGCCCAATCTAGCCAGCTACAGCTTAGGCGAAATCTGCCGTGTCTTAGCAATTCCCTTGGCCGACGCGCATCGTGCGCTTGATGATGCCGAAGCATCAGCCCACTTATTTATGCGATTGAAGACGTTGGTTGGCAACTTACCACCCGCCACCATTCAGATGATTCTCGACGGTGGGCAACAGGTAGAATGGCCGCCGTTATTGCTATTTGATGCCGTAGCCCCCGCCCAACCAAGCGAAGCACGCACGATCCTCCGTCGGCAGCGGCGCAGCGTCAGCGATGATGCCGTCGTGCCCGAAAGTTTGTTGCAAGATAGTAGCGCCTTGTTGCAGTCTATACCAACAGAGACCATCGAGGATTTCTTTGCCACAGAAGGTCCCCTGGCCGCGCAGTTAGGGCCGCTCTACGAAAAACGGCCGGGCCAGGTTCAGATGGCGAATGTGGTCATGGAGACCTTCAATCGTGGTGGTCATGTCATGGTCGAGGCCGGCACCGGCACCGGCAAAAGTCTGGCTTATCTGCTGCCAACGGCCTTATGGAGTGTGACGAATCAACGGCGCGTTGTGATTGCGACCAACACCATCGCGCTGCAAGATCAATTGATGGATAAAGATATCCCTCAGTTGCAAACCACGTTGGCGAGCCAAGGCCAACCGATCCCCAATGCTGCGCTGCTCAAGGGACGCAGCAACTATCTCTGTCTACGACGCCTCCATGCCTGGCGCACAAGCCACTCGCTCACGGCTAACGAACTCAGCTTTCTGGCCAAGGTGTTGGTCTGGTTGCCCACCACGACCACGGGGGATGTGGGGGAGCTTTTTCTGCCAACGCTGGCAGACCGTACCCTATGGACGCGCATCTGTTGCGATGGCGCCACCTGTACGCCAGAACGCTGCCAAGCCGATGATTTCTTTTGGGAGGCGCGCCGGCGCGCCGATAGCGCGCACTTGCTGGTGATCAATCATGCCTTGCTGCTGGCCGATCTGGTCTCTGGCGGGCGGGTTTTGCCACCTTATACCCATCTGATCGTCGATGAGGCGCATCATTTAGAAGAAGCGGCGACGGAGCAATTGACCTATCGCATCGAATGGGCCAACACGCAAGCCTTGCTGCGTCGCCTGACCATCGACAATTATCTCTTGCCCGCCGTCATGCATGCCGCGGCGCAACGCCAGCAGCCCCATGTGGCTGGGCTCGTACATGAACTGTCGGATAAGATCAATCGAACGATGCGGGTCTTACGCAATTTTGCCGAGGCATTGTTACAATTTAGCCTGAGCCAGCAAGAAATGCGCAAAGAAGCAGGTTATGCCCAGCGGCTGGCGTTGGATAGCCGCCTGCGCACACAACCGCTGTGGAGCGAATTAGAAGTGGAATGGGATAATGCCAGCACACCTTTACGGGCGGCGGTGAACGAGTGTACGACGCTGGTGCGCCTGTTGGAACAAACACAGTGGCGTGTAGAAGAACCCTATGCGACCTTGCTCAGTGAACTTCAAGGCATTCAGGAACAGATCACAAAATTGGCGGAGCAGAGCAATACCATCATGTTCCAGACCAAAAGCGCCAACCAGGCAGGTCTCGTCACTTGGCTAGAATTAAACGATGCCAGCAATGCCGTGACGTTAGCGGCCGCGCCTTTGTATGTCAACGAACTTTTGGAAAAAATGCTCTTCAAACGCCAACGCAGCGCGATCTTCACTGGCGCCACGTTGCGCACGGGGAGTGGGTTTACCTTTATCCGCGACCGCCTCGGGCTCTGGGACGCCTCTGCCGTGACTGTGGACAGTCCGTTTGATTACCAACAGAGCACATTGCTCTTTTTGCCCAACAACATACCGGCGCCCAATCACCCGAATTATCAACAGGCCGTCGAACAAGCAATCATCGCGGCGGCGGATGCTACCGGTGGGCGCACGCTGGCGCTTTTTACCAGCTATGCTCACCTACGGACGACAGCCGACGCCATCCGCGCCCCGTTGGATCGGCTGGGGATCACGGTCTTGCAACATGGCACCAGCAGCCGCAATCGCCTGTTGCGCGAATATCGGGAGGCGGAGAAGGCGGTGCTGTTGGGCACGCGCAGCTTCTGGGAAGGCATCGATCTGCCAGGCGACGAGTTAAGCTGCCTGCTCATTGTGCGCCTGCCCTTCGCTGTACCAAGCGATCCATTGGTCGCCGCCCGCAGCGCCGATCTAGAAGATGCCTTTACCGATTACACACTGCCCGATGCAATTTTACGCTTTCGCCAGGGTTTTGGTCGCCTGATCCGGCGTGCCACGGATCGCGGTGCGGTGGTAATCCTGGATAGCCGGCTGTGGCAGAAAGAATATGGCCGGGCCTTTATGGAATCTTTGCCGACCTGTACCATCCGCCATGCCCCTTTGTCGAATTTAGCCAGCGAAATCGGCAAGTGGTTGGGCAATGGCTAAGGATAGACGGTTTAGGCTGAATGATGAATAATTGATGGTGTTACCGTGACTGACGAAGTTTTATCTATAAACGAAACAAATGTACCTGACGCGGGCAAGCCAAGATGGACCCAGGCGGTTAATACCGGCAGTGGGCTTCTCGATGTGGTCTGGCGGGGATTGTGCCATCGCCGCCTCTTGCTTGCCAGTTGCAGCGTCGTACTATTGCTGATCTTGAGTTCTTACTACTTACGCCAACTGCCCAGTCAACTGAATGATGACCCGCTGGCCGCCGCGCGCTGGTTAATGACCACAAGCGCCGAGTATGGTCTGGCCGGCGAGCTTATGCGCAATCTTGGCTTGTTTAACCTGGCGCACAGCCCACTCTTACACTTCTTGTTGGCGCTGATAGGGTTAATTCTCTTTGTGCAGCTTGGCGATCTGATTAGCGCAACGCGGCGCATCCGCCCGGTGATGTCACAGCCGCCCAACTCGGCGACCGGTAGCGTCCCTTTGGCAAATTCCACCTTGCGACCACTCTATCGTTGGCGGCAGGCCTATGCCGCGCCACCAGACCAGGCCGTCCAAGCGCTACGCGACCGTCTAACCGCACACTTTGACAGCATCCAAGTGGTGACTGTGGCTGGTCCAACCGCCGCGACAGAGCCAGAAAGCGAACTGCCAACGGGTGACCCGGCTGAAATTAGGCTGCTGGCGACGCGGTATTGGCGTTGGGCGCTGCTACGACCACTGGGCTTGCTGGGTCTGTTGATCTTGTGGGGCGTGATCTGGTTGACCTTAACCTTCGGCTGGGCTGTGATGCCGCCTGCGTTAGCGCCCGGTGCCGAATATCGCTATGCGGCGCATGAGTTGGTGTTGCAATACCAAGTGCCAGAACAAGTGACTGACCCTGCGCCACATCTGGCGGTTCAGGTTGGGACCACCCAGAAAGAGTTGCCAGCGACGCGGCAAAGCTGGGCGCGGATTGGCTCGGTAGAAGTGGAGACCGCGCTTGGGCCACCAGGGCTATTGATCAGTACAGTGGGCGCCAAGGGTAACGGGGAACCATTGCTGGGGCGATCAGGACAATCCAATACAACCGCGGCCATTGGCTTGGTCTTTCCCAATCCCGGTAGTGAAGAGACCTTGATCTTGGCAAAGGCGGCCGTGTTGCGGATTGTGCGGATGGCCGATGACGACAAAAATTTGCACACCGGCACTTTTGCGCTTGAAGTATATCAAGACAGTGACAAGAAGCCGGTGCAACGCCTGCAAATTAGCGAGACGCAGACGGCGACAATGGCGCTCAATGGCGAAAAAATTGCGCTCCGCTTCACCCCTTTGCCGGGCCTGGATGTTGAGGTCCATTATCTGCCCGCCGCCTGGTTACTCTGGGTGGCGATCATTTTAATCTTGATCGGCGCGCTTGCTTTTTGGTGCCGACCAGGCTTTCTCTTGGCCCAGATTACATCGTGGCCAGAAGATCGCTCGGCGCTCATTGTACAGGGCGATGAGCAGAACGAAGTAGAAGCGTTACGGGTGTGGGTTGGGGATAAGAAGTAAATGGCAATTGGTAAGGTACGGACCATTCAAATGGTCGGCTGACAGCGCAGGCACTAGGTATTTAGTCGCTGAGGCGACTTCCTGTGTTATCAGCACAGGGTTGAAACCCTGCTGCGGAAAAGGGCCAGCTCGTGAGAACTTTGCGACACACTATTTACCACTTACCACCTCCTATATTTTGCGAGTGAATCCAATTATGACCATTACCCAAGTAATTCCTTCTTTCATCATCGGTGTGGCTGGTGGCAGCGGCAGCGGTAAGACGACGGTCAGCGGCCAGATTCGGGCAATGGTGGGGGTGGATCAGTTGGCCTATTTGCAACACGACAGCTATTATCGCGACACCCCGCATTTGTCGTTAGACGAACGAGCCCAGATCAACTATGACCATCCCGACAGCCTGGAGACTAGTTTACTCGTTGAACACCTACAGGCCCTGCGCCAAGGCCAACCGATTGAAGTGCCCAGTTATGACTTTGGCATTTACGCCCGCCAATCCACAACGCGCACAGTGCACCCTGCCCGCATCATCGTGGTAGATGGCATGTTGATCTTTGTGGAGAAAACATTGCGCGAACTCATGGATATGCGTATTTTTGTGGACACCGACAGCGATCTACGCTTTATCCGCCGGTTGCGACGCGATATCGTAGACCGCGGACGTAGTCTTGATTCGGTGGTGGAGCAGTATTTGACCACGGTGCGCCCCATGCATCTGGAATTTGTCGAGCCAAGCAAGCGTTATGCCGATGTAATTATCCCCCAAGGCGGCGAAAATCGCGTGGCGATGGCCATGATTGTGAGCCGCGTGCAGGCAATTTTGGCCCAGAATTAATATGCGAACTGTTCAGGCACCGCTTCAGGTCACCCTCGATGTCGGTGCGGCCGTCCACCAAAATGCGGGCCTAAGTCGTTATACCGAGCGGCTGGCCACCTACTTATTGGCAAACCATGCGGATCAAATCGATCTGACCCTGTTTTATAACGCGCACAGTGGTCACCCATTGCCGGTGCGATTGCGCAACACCCCAACACGGACAATCAAGCTTGGTCAACTCGCGTGGCGGCTCGGTGTGCTCGCCACACAACTGCTACGCTGGCCCAGTGACCAACGCACCCTGGGCTTGCAGAGCCCCGTCACCCCGGCCCTTTACCACGCCGCCGAACATCTGCTGCCCTACATGCGACGCCCCACGGTGATGACGGTCCATGATCTGATCTTTGAACGCTATCCAGAACATCACACCTTGCGCAATCGACTTTTTCTAAAAATAGCCATGCCACTTTTCGTCAGGGCGGCTGACACAATCATCGCGGTCAGTCAGCACACCAAACGCGATCTAATCGAGCTCTACGGCGCACCAGCAGACAAAATTCAGGTGGTGTACGAAGGGGTTGATCCAGAATTTAAGCCCGGTGATCCGGCCATTGTGCAACGCGTGCGTCAACAATACAGTCCAGGTACAGACGACACAATACGGCCCTACTTGTTGATGGTCGGCACGTTGGAGCCACGCAAAAATCATGCGACGGCGATGCGAGCGTTGGCACGGCTAAAAGCATTGGGTTTTCCCCAACGACTGCTGGTGGTTGGTGGCAAAGGTTGGCTTTTTGAGCCTGTACAAAAAATGGTGGCAGAGCTCGGCTTAGACGACGATGTGAGATTTGCCGGCTATGTACCCGCCGCAGACTTGCCGGCTCTTTATGCGGGGGCAGACTGCACCTTATTGCCCAGCTTATACGAAGGCTTTGGCTTTCCTGTGTTAGAGGCGATGGCGTGCGGGACGCCAGTCGTGAGCAGCAATGTCAGTAGCTTGCCAGAGGTTGCCGGTGATGCCGCCCTTTTGGTTGCGCCGCAGGATAATGTTGCGTTGGCCGCAGCGATCCAGCGGGTGTTGGGCGAGCCTGGGTTATCAACAGTGATGCGCACCAAAGGCATTGAGCAGGCAGCCAAGTTTCGTTGGGCGTATTGTGCGCAGGAAACAGTCGAGGTATATAAAGCTACCATAAAAAAGACGGCGTAGGCATAAGCTTACGCCGTCTTTTCTGGTACTCCCTGTAGGATTTGAACCTACGACCCACTGCTTAGCTTACCACTACAGTTTTCACTGCCAATTTGCATTGTTTGTGGTCTGGACCATATCTTCACCATCTCAGGTGGGATGCGTATGGCCTCTACGGATCCCTGCGCTCAATAAAATTCGCAGGTTTCCTCGGTGTTGCCATTTGACAGGGTTCACCGATACAGCACCCTCCACTTTATAGATTCAAATTCTCTATATTCAAATTCTCTATAAAGGCTCCTACGTAAAGGCAGTTGCTCTATCCCCTGAGCTAAGGGAGCATACAATAGACTACTAGCTTATTTTAGCCAACAAATCAGCGAAAGTCAAGCGCCGCGACGCGAATGGGTGCGTCCTAGATTTTGTTTTTTTGCGCAGCAGAATCAATTTGGCATCAGAGCGTAGCAAGTTGCCTCAGCAACTGAATCCAAGGCTCTTAGTCGCTGAGGCGACTTGCTACTGTCAGCCGCGGGATTGATCCCCGCGAACCATTTGTGCCTGAAATGAGGGATGCCTCCCAGTGGAACAGATCATTTGCAAAGTCACAGGGGCGCTGCTATAGTATGCACAATCATTTGCTTTGCCACTTAGCAGAGTCGCCAAGAAAGGTCGCGCTATGCAACAAACGCCACTTTATGATAC
>JAPLGZ010000708.1 GCA_026389895.1 Chloroflexota bacterium
GTTGAATCCTGCGGCTACACCCAGCAAGGAGTGGATCACGGCGCAGGTAGAGATTCATACGGCGAACGCGTAACCGGTGACGGCTCGGAATGACAGCACAAAATCTCACGCCCGTTTAGCAAGCGTCAACGGAATGATTAAAACAGACAGCACAGTGGCATAAACAAGAGGAGGTTTGGATCTGTGAAAGTCCCAAACCTCCTCTTCGCAGTGCATAAACCGTCAGCGGAACTTCCAGCAGCCTATCGTCAGGCTACCGCCAACGCCTCGACTCGGCGATATTGACTCATATACAAATTGTAGTAGAACCCGCGCTGCGCCAACAATTCCTCGTGTGTACCTCGTTCAATAATGCGATGGTCGTTGACCACCAATACCAGATCGGCTTTGCGAATCGTGCTCAGGCGGTGGGCGATCACGAAGGCGGTGCGACCTTCCATCAAACGCAAAAGGGCTTGTTGGATATGGATTTCGGTGCGGGTATCGACGATACTGGTCGCTTCATCTAAAATTAGGATGCGCGGGTCGGCCAGAATGGCGCGGGCAATGGCCAATAACTGCCGCTGGCCCTGGCTAAAATTGTTGCCTTGCTCAGAGACCTGGGTCTGATAGCCGTTGGGCAGCAGGCGGATAAAGTGATCAGCATTGGATAATTTAGCGGCGGCGATTACTTCGGCGTCCGTGGCGTCGGGCGCCCCCTGGGCGCGGCCATAACGGATATTCTCCATGACGGTAGCCGAAAAGAGGAAGGTATCTTGTAGCACAATGCCGAGTTGCTCGCGCAGGGATGCTTGCTGAATATCTCGGATGTCTTGGCCATCCACATAGATCGCGCCACTGGTCACATCATAGAAACGGCTCAACAAGCTGATGATCGTCGTTTTGCCTGCGCCGGTGGGGCCAACGAGGGCAATGGTGGCGCCAGGTTGCGCCTCTAAATTCACATCGATCAAGATTGGTTTGCCCGGTGTGTATTCAAAATTCACATGGTCGAACTTAACAGAACCTTGGATGTGCGCCAGCGCGAGCGCGCCAGGTACGTCTTGAATGCCGGGTCGCTCGTCCAATACTTCGAAGATGCGTTCAGCACCAGCCATCGCCGACTGCAATTGGTTGTAGAGCATTGAAATCGCGCGCATGGGGCGAAAGAAGTTCATAATATAGATCACGAAAGTGGCGATCACGCCCACTTCGACAATGCCCCGCACGGCCAGCCAGCCACCCAGCCAAGCGGTTACGGCAATGGTGATCGTGCTCATCGTGGTAAACATGGGACCAAGCGTGGCAATGATCACATCTGCCTTGATGCCTACATCGCGATTCACTGCGTTGATGGCAATAAATTCATCAATCGTGGCGGCTTCGCGGGCAAAGGCTTTGACGACGCGAATACCGGCAATGTTCTCTTCCATTGTGGCATTGAGCGCCCCCAAATTACGCTGGACGCTGCGAAAAGCCTGGCGACTGTGGGTGTTGACGATACTGGTGATATAGATCATGCTCGGTAGAATGATCAGCGTGCCGATGGCCAATTGCCAACTTAACACAAACATGGCCACCATAATACCGCCGAGCAGCAAAATATTCGAGACAAAATCGATCACACCATTTGATAAAGCGCTGTTGATGGCGTCTGTGTCGTTGGCGACGCGACTCATCAGATCGCCAACCTTGTGGCTATCATGATAGGCCATCGACAGATTTTGAATATGGTTAAAAAGCTGCAAACGAATATCAGCCACTAAATGCTGGCCCAGCCCCACCATCAGCAACCCTTGCACGATGCTGGCAATGCCAGCCGCCACGTAGACAGCCAGCAGCAGCAACGAGATGCGCTGGCGATTTCAGATGCTCTCAATCTCACGACCATTCGCTCGAACGCGTTAGAGGCCACACTGAATGGGCTCACCTCCGGTGTCTACCTCA
>JAPLGZ010000522.1 GCA_026389895.1 Chloroflexota bacterium
GCCTTGATCAAGGTCATGCGCGGTAAATCACCGGCCCTCAGTGTTATCGCCGCCTGGGCATTGGGCAGAACCGGCGATCCCGCGGCGATTGAGCCATTGCGCGAAGGGCTCAACGCGCGTTATATTTCGATCCAGTCGCACTGTGCGCGGGCCTTGGCAACCTTGGGGGATCGCGAAATGATTCCGGTGCTTATGCAGCGACTGGCCGTAGAGAAGGATTATGGCCAGCAAATTGCCTTTGCATCCTCTTTGGGCAAGCTCGGGGCCAGCGAAGCCACGCCGGCGCTACTCGATCTGCTGCGCCCTGCCGATGATGAAAGCACGCAGATGGAGTTGGCCTTAGCCGTGGCGCGCACCGTGGGATCGGAACATTATTTCATTCAATTGTTGCGCCAAGCGCGTACCGAACCGGGTACAGCCTTTGCCCAAGCGTTAGGGGCGTTACGCCGCAAGCTTGTCAAAATCGCCACCCGCAACCAAGCCACCACCAGCACGATTGAAGCCGCCACCGACGCCTTTGCGAAGGAAGATATCAAAACGGGGGCCGCCTTGCTGCGTGATCTCATTCGTCTGCTGCCGCTTGATCAGTTTAAACCCAGCGCAGCAGCCGTGTTGCGCGACTGTGCGACCCAAATCGATGAAACCGGCGCAACACGCCTGGAATATCTGCTGCTGGCGTTGCACACGTTAAATGCCGATTGAGCGAATCGTCAAAGCGCACCATAGGGGTATGCGGTGCAGCAGCGCGCCCATCCTGGTTGCGCGCCGATCCATACTTCGCTGCTGCATGGCGTACCGAGCTGTGCAAGTATTATCGTTGCCGAAAACAGGCACGCCATCGGGCGGAAATAGATGTCGCGTAAATCACAATTGGTTTCCGCCCGATCCGGGCACCCTTTGAGCACACCTACGAATCTACCAACAGGTCATCGAATCCAAGAATAACTGCTTCAGATCCTCAGGACTGGCTGGCCGCGGGGAGAGCTTAGTGACCCGGTGCTGGGGCAACGTGCCTTCGACTAATTTATCCACATCGGCGGGTCCAAAGCCAATCGCGCTTAGACCATTCGGCATCCCCGTTTTGCGCATAATGTCCACAATCGCGTCAGATAAAATTTTACCAGCATCCTCGGGCGCCGCGCCGCGAATATCCGCCCCCATCAATTCTGCCGCGTGTAAATGCAAGTTGGGATTCGTCGCCGCCGTCCAACGGAAAACCGCCGGCGCGTGCAAAATCACCGACATACCGTGTGGCACAATCGGATGATCGCCCGGATAATCGGGCGGGATAAACGTGCGCACCATCCCAGAAACCGGATAGGACATGCCGTGTGGCAGATGCACACCGGCGTTGCCAAACCCAATCCCAGCAAACGCCGCGGCAAGCAACATTTGGCCGCGGGCTTCGTCATCTTCGGGATCATCAATCGCGCGGACCATATTTTTAGCCACGCTTTCAATCGCGCGCGACGCCCAGATTGTACTGATCGGGTTGGCGCCTTGATAAGCGGGTCGGAGTTTCACCTGTTCGGGCGCAGGCCGCTGGTTGTAGGGCAGGGCCGTCAACGATTCCAGGGCATGGCTCAACACATCCAATCCACTACAGGCCGCCACCATTTTGGGGAGAGTACGCGTGTTGTTCGGGTCAACAATGCCCATGACAGGGCGTAAGGCCCGATGGGCGATGCCCGTCTTGGCGTGCATGGCTTCAAAATCAAAGATCGCCACGCCAGTTGTTTCGCTGCCTGTGCCCGCGGTGGTGGGAATCGCAATCAAAGGTTTAAGGCGACCCGGCACCGGTTGCCCTTTGCCAATCGGTGGGTTGACATAGGTCAGCAGATCAGCGGGATAGGTGGCGTACAGATTGGCGGCTTTGGCGGTGTCGATACTTGAACCGCCACCCACCGCGACATAGCCATCGAAGTTGCCATCAACCGCAAACTGGATGGCGTCGTTAAAGGAAGCATCCGTCGGCTCGACGCGCACGCGATCAAAGAGCACAGCGTCAATCCCTTCGGCGCGCAATGCTTCTAGTGTGACCGTAACGGCTTCACTGTGCGTCAATTTGGGATCGGTTACCACCATGACGCGTTTCGCGCCGAGCGCCGCCATATCGGCCCCGACTTCGCGCGTGACGCCAGGGCCAAATTTGATGCTAGAGGTGTCCATGGTAAAGGCAGATTCAAAGGTCATAGCGATTCCTTTCGTTGATTGGACAATAAGAGCAAAGAAGCGCATCGATTGAGGGTAATTAACAAAATGA
>JAPLGZ010000085.1 GCA_026389895.1 Chloroflexota bacterium
CTGGCAGTTTATTCTGCGCTTGATCCGCTTGCAGCCGTGGCGCTTCCTCTACAATACGGTTGGTTATACGACGATGACCGTTAGCTGGCTGATTCCAGGCTGGGTGTCGCGTGAGTTTTTTAATTCGCTCTCGGGGCAAGCGCCGGCCGCGTATAGTTTCTGGTCACTGATTATCATCCTGCTGGCTGGCCTGCTGATCCGGTTGGGCGGCCTATTTGGGATGATGAAGTCCAACATCCCTTTTAGCTATCGCAGCCAAACCCTGCTGCACAAAAATATGCTTGGGCGGATTCTCGAATTGCCGGGCGCGGCAGCGCTGCCCGAATCGCCCGGCGCCACAATCAGCCGCTTTCGCGAGGATGTCAACGAATTACCCTGGTTTGCCCTCTGGCTCAACAATCTGATTGGCAATGGGCTCTTCTCTGTGGTTGCGCTCATCATCATGTGGCGCATCAACCCAACGATGACCTTGGTTGCCTTTGCACCACTGGCGTTGATTGTATTGGTTGCCAACGCTGGCACTCGACGCATCGAGAAATATCGGGTGGCCACGCGCATCGCGGGCGGCCAGGTCACCAGCTTTATTGCCGAAATCTTCGGGGCGGCGCAGGCCGTCCAGGTGGCGCGCGCCGAAAAACAGGTCATTGGTCATTTCGCTAAGCTGAACGAACAACGGCGCAAATCCGCGCTGCTCGACCGGCTCTTTAACGAGTTATTAGAGTCGATCTTTATTCATTCGGGCAACTTAGGCACAGGGATCATTCTGTTGTTAGCGGCGCGTGCGCTACAGACCCAAAGCTTTACAGTCGGCGATTTTGCGCTCTTTGTCTTCTATCTAGCCTTTTTCACTGATTTTGTCAGCTTTGTGGGCTTCGTATGGGCCCGTTATAAACAAGCTGGTGTGTCGATCAACCGTCTGACCGAGCTATTGCGCGGCGCACCAAACTCGACGCTGGTCAAGTTTAGTGAAACATATCAAGATGGCGAATTGCCCAGCGTGACTTTTCCGACGCGCACCCGCAACGACCACCTGGAAACATTGCGGGTCACGAACTTGAACTACACCCATCCTGGCTCTGACCGTGGCATTTTTGAGATTGACTTAAAAATCAAGCGCGGCTCGTTTACAGTAATCACTGGGCGGATTGGCTGTGGCAAGACGACCTTGTTGCGCGCATTGCTCGGGTTATTGCCCAAAGATAGTGGCGAATTGCGCTGGAATGACACGCTGATTGAAAATTCGAGCGATTTTTTCACGCCGCCACGCTGTGCCTACACGGCCCAGGTGCCACGCCTTTTCAGCACAACGTTGCGTGACAATTTGCTCATGGGCTTGCCCGAAGAGCAGGCTGATCTGGCAAGCGCCTTGCATTATGCGGTGATGGACCAGGATGTGCAGGCGTTGGAAAAAGGTCTAGATACCCTCGTCGGTCCCAAAGGCGTAAAACTTTCCGGCGGCCAGATTCAACGGTCGGCGGCGGCCCGCATGTTTGTCCGCCAACCAGAGTTATTGGTCTTCGATGATATTTCCAGCGCCTTGGATGTAGAGACCGAGCGCCAGCTATGGGAGCGTCTCTTTGCGCGCAACGATACGGCCACTTGTCTTGTCGTGTCGCATCGCCGGCCTGCGCTGCGCCGGGCGGATCACGTTATTGTGCTCAAGGATGGCCGGATTGAGGACGAAGGGAAGTTAGATGAACTGTTGGTGCGGTGTGAGGAGATGCGAGGTTTGTGGCAGAGCGATGCCGAGACAGAGAAAAGCCAAGAGAATGGCTCATGAAAACCTGGACCTACCGACCCTATGACGGTGTAACCGATCGTTACTTAGAGAAACAGGTTTTTCTGCCGAGGGGCATACAGGGGTAACACAACTTTAAGGGCATGGATTCGTAACACATTCACGATCTACTCAGAAGCAAACCTTTGATAGAAAACTCACAGCAGGAGCTTCGTAAGTTGTATGAAAATTTCAATTGCTCAATACAGAACAATTCTAGCCACCTATCTAAAATCGCAATGGCGACAATCGGCCTTGCTGCTCTTACTCTTGCTGGGCGGCACTGGGTTGAAGTTGCTCAACCCAGTGATTCTGGCGTCGTTTATTGACAGAGCGATGGCGGGGGGTGCGCTGCCATCCTTGATTCAACTGGCGCTGCTCTTTCTGGGCATTGCCCTGGTGACCCAGTTGATCGTCGTTGGCGAGAACTATCTGGCGACGAACATTGGCCTGATCGCCACGAATCAATTGCGGGCGGATTTGGCGCTCCATTGTTTACAGCTTGATATGGGGTTTCACAATAATCGCACGCCGGGCGAATTGATCGAGCGGATAGATGGGGATGTGGGCCATCTGAGCAACTTTTTTGCACGCTTCATCGTGGACCTGGTCGGCAATGGCATTCTGCTGATCGGCGTGCTCTTCGCACTGGCGCGTATCGACTGGCGCGTGGGCGCCGCGCTAACCATCTTTGCGCTGCTCACCTTACTGGTCACCTATGGGATGCGCAATATTGCGGTGGGTCATTTTGAACAGACGCGCCAGGCACATGCCGAACTTTTTGGCTTTCTAGAAGAACGGTTATCTGGCACAGAGGATGTCCGTTCAAGCGGTGCAACGGGGTATGTCATGCACCGTTTCTATGAGCGTGGTCGAGCTTTATTCCGTAAAGACCTTAAAGCGCATGTCGTGGGCACGGCAGCCTATGGCACGATGCTCGTCCTTTTCGCTTTGGGCACGATCCTGGCCCTAGGCATTGGCATCTATCTGTTTCAAGCCGGCGCGATCACGATTGGCATCGTCTATCTGATCTTTCGTTACACCGAGTTGTTGACGCAACCAATCGAACAGTTTGGGCGGCAATTGCAAGATTTACAGCAGGCTGGCGCTTCGCTGATCCGGATTCAGCAGCTCTTGGCCACCCAGAGCCAGCTCCCCGAAAGTGGAGAGGCCACGTTGCCAGCTACGGCGCTACCGGTTACGTTTGAGCATGTTGGTTTTCGCTACGCCGCTGTAGAGCATGGCGCAGCGAAAACGATGAATGGCGCAGCGATCAGTGGCGAAACGCCAACCAACAACGAACTTGTCTTGAGTGATATCTCTTTTGCGCTACCCGCCGGTGCAATCTTAGGGCTGCTCGGGCGGACGGGCAGCGGCAAGACGACGTTAACCCGCCTGCTGCTCCGCCTGTACGATCCAACGCAGGGCAACATCTATCTGGGTGATACCCTGACACCTGCCATCAGCATGGCCCTGCTCCGCCAACGCATTGGGGTGGTGAGCCAAGAGATTCAGCTATTCCATGCCAGCGTGCGCAACAATCTCACGCTCTTCGAGCCAACAATCCCCGATGCGCGGATCCTGGCCGTGCTCAAAGAGTTGGGGCTATGGGACTGGTATAGCGCGTTACCGGCAGGTCTGGAGAGCAAGCTAACGCCCGGCGGCAGCGGGCTGTCAGCCGGTGAAGCGCAATTGCTGGCCTTTGTGCGCGTCTTTCTAAAGGACCCCGGCCTGGTCATTCTTGATGAAGCCTCCTCACGGCTCGATCCAGCCACCGAACAATTATTAGAAAAGGCCGTGGATCGGCTCTTGACTGGCCGCACCGCGATTATCATTGCCCACCGGCTGGCCACCGTGCAGCGGGCGGATAACATTATGATTTTGGAGCAGGGCCGCTGCATTGAATACGGCCCGCGCGCCCAATTGGTCGATAATCCCGAATCGCGCTTTGCCCATCTATTACGCACCGGCCTAGAAGAAGCGCTGGCGTAGAAGAGTCAGTATTAGTGATTACTTATTAGTGATTACTTGTTAGCTATTACTTATTGTTTAATAACAAGCGCAGCAATAAGTAATAGCTAACAAGTAAGTATGAATCATTAACGCACAGGAGAAAACTTGTGACAACACCTCAACAAACGCCATCCACCTGGCGTTACATGCTGCATCTGGCGCGTTACAAGCTGTGGCTCTACCTGGCCAGTGGCTTGCTAGCCAGCATTGTCAGCTATCTCTTTCCGCTATTGCCAGGGCTGATCGTCCGCCAGATTCTGAACCTGCTCAGCGGTGAAGCGCCGGTTGCCTGGAATTCCTGGACACTGTTGGCGCTGCTGGTTGGCATCGCGCTGACGCGCCAGGTGGTGATGCTGGGCACAGTCTCAAGCGAACAGTCGTTACATATCGTGATCAATACTTTATTGCGGCGCAATCTGCTGGCGCGCATCTTAGAATACCCAGGCGCAAACGCATTGCCCGAATCATCGGGCGAAGCGATTACGCGCTTTCGCGAGGATGTGGAGGCGATGCCCAATTTTCTAAGCTGGACGCTCGACCCAGTTGGCCAGGGTCTCGTGCTGATCTTGGGGCTGGGCACGTTGGCGCGCATCAATTTCTGGATCACACTGGCCGTTTTTGTGCCTTTGGTACTCACTTTCATTTTAGTGAACCTGGCGGCGCAACGCATCCGGCGCTATCGTAAAGCCAACCAAGAGGCCATTGGCGCGGTGACCGATCTGTTAGGTGAGATTTTTGGCGCTGTGCAGGCAATCAAGACGGCCGGGACCGAACGTCATGTGGTCGATTACTTCAAAACCTTGAACGAAACGCGCCGTGTGGCAACCTTGCGCGACCTGTTATTTAGCAAATTGCTGGGCTCGTTTTCAACCAATGCGGCGAACATTAGTACGGGCGTTTTGCTCTTGGTCGTCGCCCGGATGATGCAAACCAAAAGTGGCAGCCCGGCCACCTTCACGGTGGGTGACTTTTCGCTCTTTGTTTCATACTTGGGTTGGCTGGCCGAGGTGACAAGTATGTTTGGCAACTATTTGACCCGTTACCGCCAAACTGGCATCTCTTTGCAGCGCCTGCTTGATCTGCTGCCCGGTGCGTCACCGCAGACCTTGGTGCAACATGAACCGCTCTATTTGTGGCGCACCCAGCCGCCCGAGTTGCCTTATCGCGCAAAAACGCCAGAGGATCATCTGGTAAGTTGACAGGCTGTCGATCTAGGTTATCACTACCCTGGCAGCGAACGTGGCATTGCGCGCGTAAATTTGACCCTGAAACGGGGAACCATCACGGTCGTAACCGGGCGCATTGGGTCCGGCA
>JAPLGZ010000518.1 GCA_026389895.1 Chloroflexota bacterium
TTGCACATTAACAAAATAATCTAGCAATAAGGTATACTGAGCAGCCAAGGAGGTGTGGGTATGCCGAAACGGATCAAAATCAGCTTGAGTGAAGGAGAAACCAAGCAATTACAGCGGTGGGCGCAAAAGGCGGCGAAGCCGTATGTGCGAGACCGGGCGCGAGCGATTCTGCGGGTAGCGAGTGGGGAACCAGTCTCGCACGTGGCAGAGACGTTGCGGACGCCGGTGCATCGCAATGCGGTGGGGGAATGGGTGAAGCGCTTTGTGGCTGAGCGCTGTGCGGGGTTGAAAATGCGGAAAGGCCGCGGTCGGAAGGCCGCTTTTTCCCCCACTGAGCCAGGTGGCGGCGCAAGCACAACTTGAGGAAGTGCTGCACCAGGCGCCACCGCATTATGGGCTGGTGCGGACCCGCTGGCGGTTACAGGACCTGCGCGTGGCGGTGCCTTGGCTGGCGCAGTGCAGTGTGCCGGGCATCTCGCGCCTGCTGTGGCGGCTGGGCTTCAGCCGGCAACAAGTGCAGCGCTTTGTGCGCAGCCCGGACCCCGAGTACGCCGCCAAACGGCGGGCGATCGTCCAGGCGTTCACCCAGGCAGTGACGCAGCCTGGAACCGTGGAACTAGTCTTTCTTGACGAAGTGACCTACTATCGTCTGCCGGACAAAGCGCCCGTCTATCACCCCACCGCCACCGGCCAACCGCGCATCGCGGGTGCGGCCCGCGCCAATACGCAAACGCGGGTGGTGGCGGCGCTCAATGGCTACACCGGCCAGGTCACCTATCTGCAACGCAGTTGTATCGGCGAGCAAGCCTTACGCACCTTTTATCAACACCTGCGCCACGCCTATCCCGATGCCCAGACGATTTATGTCGTTCAGGACAACTGGCCTACGCATAAGCTCCCTACCGTGCTCGCCGAACTCGCCGCCCAACGCTGCACACCGCTCTTTCTGCCCACCTATGCTTCCTGGCTCAATCCCATCGAGAAGCTCTGGCGCTGGCTCCGCCAAACTGTCTTGCATGCCCATCCCTCTGCCGAGGCCTTAGACACCCTGCGCCGGCAAGTGAGCGCTTGGCTTGACCAGTTTGCCACCGCATCCGACACCTTGCTGCGCTATGTCGGTTTATTGCCAGATTAATTTGTTAATGTACAATAACACGTTTCTCATACCAGGCCGTGAATTCATTCACGGCTTTTTGCGAGCATTGCAACACCAATCTGCTTGTTCGATCACTGGGCCACACACACGTTGATCTCTACATCGTCGACATATAGACTGCTGGGCAAATTGCTGTCGGTCGTAGCTTTAAACGATACCCAGAGTTTTTGATTCGCATAGTTGGCCGCATTGGGCAGATCGAGGGTTTGTTGCGACCAGATGTTACGCCCGGTGCTCGTGTTATCAATTTGGAGCGGCGTGACAATCTGAATGCCTTTCTCCGTCTCAAGGCCAGCCGTAAATACGTCATAAACTTTCGCCCGATCGGTCTCTGCGGTTTCCAGATAACGCCAGAAGCGCACTTGGACACTGGTCACTCGAGGTGGCAACTGGATCGTCTGCACCAATTCATTCCAGACACTATTGAGATTGTTGGCGCCCAGCCACGCACCATAGCTACCTGCGTGCGGCCGCACTGTGTAGATCGCAGGGTCGCTATATAACTTGCCCGACGTGTTCGAGATGGCTGCCCAGCCGATGCCTAACTTGCCGGCCTCGAAGTTTCCGTCGCGGGCTAGATTCGAACAGACGACATTGGCGGCTGTGGCGTCGTCCGCCGCGGCCACTGCGATTGGTTGCGCGACCGGCTGTTCGACGGCTTGAGCGCCAACGCCACAAGGCATCGTCAGCGCTACGTCATCGACAAAGAAACTGCTGACAAGGGTGCTGTTGTTGATACCCCGGAATGCCAGGGTGATATTGGCCGCGCTGACGCCGTGCAGATCCAGCGGCACCGTCTCTTGCACCCATTGATTGCGCGTCACGGCTGTGCTGATGGTGCTCACAACGCGTTCGCTGCCATCGGCGGCAATCAACAGGACGCGCAGTAGATCTTTGTCGGAAGTTGCGGCCTCGTTACTGCGTATATAACGCCAGAAGCGCAGCCTTGCCCCAGAACGATCCGTCGGCAGGGTGATAATCTGTTTCAACGTGTCGGTGTAGTTCAATACATTGCCAAACCAGGCACCCCAGGCGCCGGCGTGTGGCCGATCTTTGTAGATCAGCGGGTCGGTCTTATTTTGTGAGTTGGTGGCCGCCCAGTTTGTTGTCGGTAAGCCATCCTCAAAATTGCCATCGCGCACATAGTCACACGTTTGGGGCAACGGGGTTGGGGTGAGCGTCGGCGCGGGCGTCACCGTAGGGGCGGGTGTGAGGGTGGGCGCTGGTGTGTTGGTTGGCGTTGGCGCAGTGCCCAAGTGCGCGGCGATGAAAGTGCTTGGTTCGGTATACCCCTTGCTGGGATAGGGATAATTATCGGGGTGGATCAGATAGGTGTAGCCGCGGCCAGGGTAGGCATAGGTGCAGCCGGGATAATTATAGTTATACAAATTCGTGCCAGGTACATAGATATTGGTGCCATCCAAGAACCAGCGCATTTCAAAGTGTAAGTGAGCATCGTAGGTGGGGTGCTGACTGGGCGTGCGTCCGGTATACCCTTGGTTGAAGACCGACGCAATCTGCTGGCCAAGCGTCACCGTTTGACCTTCCACCACCTTTACATTGGTGACATGCCCATACATGGAATAGATATCGCGTCCATCCGCCAACCGATGGCGAATGATCACCACGTTGCCAGGATAATTGATCCCTGGATTATGTTTCGCAACGACGCCGTTGGCGACGGCATAGACAGGGGCGCCCGCCGTTGATGCGCCATCCAGGCGATACCAATCCTCACCCGTATGCAACATGCGCGACCACTCCACGCCGTAGCATTTGACGCCCCACAAATCCAAGTTGCGCACCCCATAGCCCAACCATTCAATGTGGGTGTTGGCGCTGATCAGCCCGGCGGGCACGCCATAATTCACGCCTTGCCCAGAACGCAGGGGATAGTTGAAGATGTCGGCCTGGGCTGCGTCCACCCCCGCTGGGGCGACACTGCGCTGCGCGATCGCTTTGGGTTTGAGTGGTGTTGCCAGCACGCGGAACGAACGTACAATCTGTTCATAGAGGGTGACGGCGGCGCTCTCGGGCTCCTCCGGTCCGCCATCGCCACCCCCGAAGAGATTCACTCGATAGATCACGCCATTGCCGGCGATCAATGTGGTCAGTTTGTCGGCATCGCCTACCACTAAATCCCGTTCTAAGCGTAGGGCGGCCTGGCCATTGATCTGGGCTGGCGCGCTGGGCCGTACCGCGCTTTTTACGTCGACCCCTGCGTCCGCATAGGCCTTGGCGACATAAGCTTCTGGTGACGCAGCATCCTCGATCACCA
>JAPLGZ010000705.1 GCA_026389895.1 Chloroflexota bacterium
GAGCGCATCTGCGGCTGCTTACTATATATTGTTATTTATAATCCCCAGTCATACGGTAATTCTAGCAACCCGACTTTTTGCCGAGCCGTTAAACCAGAATGGTTAAAAAGGTCGGCATTACCCCACAATTAGAAATTACTGCTTGACAAATCATTATTTTGTTATATACTAACCATAGTTAGTACTAGTCAAATTGGTAAATTATGAGCATCAAACATGTCCTGCTGGCCTTGCTGGCGGAAGAACCGATTCACGGTTACGAATTGAAAAAACGCTACGACGAGACCCTAGGCAGTTTGTGGCCGGTGCAACAGGCGCAGATCTATAATAACCTGCGTTTGTTGGAGAAAGATGGCCTGGTCGAATTAGATGCGCGCATCGAGCAGGAAAATTTGCCCGACCGCAAACATTTTCGTCTAACGGAAGCGGGCCGCCAAGAACTGGAGCATTGGACCCACACGCCCGTGCAAAGCAGCCGCCAGTTAAAGGATGATTTCTACTTAAAGCTCACCACTTTAACCAGCGTGCTTGACCAACCCGACGTATTATCGGATCTCTTGTGGCAACAACGCGCCGTCTATCTACAACATTTACGCGAGCTTGAACGCGCGCTGAGTGATGCTGAGTCTAACCACGATGCCGTCACGGCGAGTCTCCTCGATGGCGCAATCCTCCATACCGAAGCCGATCTAACCTGGCTTGATCGTTGCGAAACCCGCTTATTGGCCGGAGGTGGGCGATGATCAAGCGCGTACTGAAGACCGTGGCGCCGAGCCGTGGCCGGCGCTTTTGGCGTATTGCGCCGGCCTATCTAGCCAGCGTCGCCCGGCGCGAATGGCAATTGACCCTGCTCGTCTTGGGTGGATTAGCGCCGGGCGTAGCCGCGTTAACTGCGTGGCTGAATCTCGCGCTGCTGGTGCAAACGCAGCCTTATCCTAATATGTTGCGTGGCTGGCTCTTGCCCGCGCCACTCTTGGATCTGCTCGGCCCCCAAGGCGTGTTGGTGGGCGCGGGCGTCGTGACCTTATTGATCGGTTGTATTGGCTTGACCAACGCGCATCTGGCCAGCATCGAGCGACGGCTGGGTGAGTTGGGGTTGTTGCTCCACCTGGGTCTTAGCCGGACAGAGACGCTGGCCTTATTGCTGCTGGAAGTATTGGCGACCGGCTTGGTCGGCAGCGGGGTCGGGGTTTTGTTAGGGCTGGGGTTGAGCCGCCTCACCTGGCCAGCAGCCCACGATTATTTTCGGTTAGACGTTGATCCAACTGTGCCGAAGGTTGCGATCCTGACCGGTGCAGGCGTGGGCATGTTGGCGGCCTTACTCTTTATGGGTTTTCTGGCTTTAACCGCAGCCTTGGAATTGCCGAAACTAACGTTGCCGAGCCGCCAATCGCGCGAATTGCCAAACATCTGGCTGAAATGGCGCACATCGCTCTGGACAACCTCGTTGTTGGGTACTTTTTATGCGGGGGTATTGGTGTTAGCCGCTGGTCTACCCATTCTACCCCTAAAAACAACCCTGGTCCTGAGCGCACTCGCCATTGGCCTCAGCGGTCTGTTGACAGGCGGCGGCTGGCTGTTGACACAACTCTACTGGCGGCTGCCCAAGTCGGCGGAGATGCCGTTGTGGACCCTGGCCGTCCAAGGGCTGACGCGCCACCCCAATCATACGGCCGGGATGACATTGGCGTTGACCACTGGTTCTTATGCGGTTGGCATGGCGGCGTTAGCCTGGTTAGACAGTGCAGCCGCACTCGGTTTTTCGGCCTGGGTGGCGGGCATGGTGCTGTTGGCAGGGGCAAGTTTGGTCCTGACTGGGGCATCGTTGGCGGCGTTGGAGCGACGACGCGAATTTGGCATGTTGATGGCGCTGGGTGCGCGTTCCAGCCGTGTATGGCGCTTAATTTTGCTCGAATATGCCATTGTCGCCGTGGGCGGTGGTGCATTGGGGGCATTGATGGCGTTGGGCAACTGGTTTATGTCGGCAGGGCGCGGTAATGAGTGGCTTGCGGTTGGCATCGTTTTCGCCGATTTGCTGGGCGCCATTACGTCGGCGTGGGCCGGCGCAGCGCCCGTACTCTGGCTGGTGACCCGCCGCTCACCTGGTGAAGTTTTACGCAATGAACGGAGGTAATCCGCTTGGTACATTTTTTAAGTGATGGATGTTTTTGGAGGTTCGTTATATGAAAATTGTGATTCCAGGTGGCACCGGGCAAATCGGCGTAATGCTTGCGCGTGCGTTCCAGCAGGCTGGGCATGAGGTGGTCGTGCTCAGTCGCCATCCCAGACATGCTCCATGGCGTGTACTCACATGGGATGCTGAGACGCACGGCGATTGGATGGCAGAAATTGACGGCGCAGACGTCGTGATCAACTTGGCTGGCCGCAGTGTGAATTGCCGCTACAACGCCGAGAACCGCCGGCTGATCACCGCATCACGGGTGAAATCAACTCAGATTGTGGGTGAGGCCATTGCTTGCGCCACTCACCCACCAAGCATCTGGTTGCAGGCCAGCACCGCCACGATTTATGCTCACCGCTATGATACGCCAAACGATGAAACGACTGGTATTTTGGGCGGTTCAGAGCCGCATGTACCAGAGACGTGGCGCTTTAGTATTGATGTAGCCACCGCCTGGGAACAGACATTCAATGCAGCCATGACACCTCACACGCGCAAGGTATTACTCCGCTCGGCCATCACGTTAAGCCCAGACCGAGGTGGTATCTTCGACGTACTGCTCGGTTTAGTCCGTGTTGGGCTTGGTGGACGGGCTGGCGATGGAAAACAGTATGTCTCATGGATTCATGACCAGGATTTCATTCGAAGCATCTTCTGGTTGATTGAACACGATGAACTCGTAGGGCCGGTCAATCTTGCGGCGCCCAATCCTGTCCCTAATGCTGAGTTCATGCGCATTTTGCGAAACGCCTGGGGCATCTCCATCGGGCTTCCGGCTATGAACTGGATGTTAGAGATTGGCACATTCTTGTTACAAACCGAGACTGAACTTGTGCTGAAAAGTCGGCGTGTGATCCCAGGCAAGCTTCAACAGTCGGGCTTCACTTTTCAATTTCCGACCTGGGCAGCGGCGGCTAAGGATCTTTGTATGCGCTGGCGCGCAATGAGTGCGGGTAAATTGACGCAGGCAACTTTGTAGGAGGCAAATCATGGATTCACTGAAACGAGGTTGGCAATTAGGGGGCTATGCCGGCAGTCGGCTGGCTGTGGTCTATGCGTTGCTGGCGGCGCTGCTTTTCTATCTCCAATTAGGTGCCGATGGCGGTCTGGTCGCCGTTTGGCAACCGGACAAGCTTGTGGTGGCGCAATTGCTCGGCACAGGCTTCATTGCCGTACTCCTGACCCCACTGTTGGCGTTGATTCCTATTGGGATCGCTTGGTTGGCGGGCAGCATTGCCGGTTGGCTCACCGGTCTACTGGCCTGGCTCTTTACCAATCGCACCGTGGCGCGCTGGTGGGGTATGTTTTGTTTTAGCATTCCGCCGCTTGTCTTTCACACGGCCGCCGCGCTACGACCGCATATCGTGTTGGGCGAACATTGGCTTAATTCCTATTGGTTTTGGGTCGGTCTGCCCTCGTTAATCTGTGTGCTGGTGGGCGGATGGGTAGGGACGCAACTGGCAGAGCGCATGCAAATTGCTGGGGTGAACAGTTGATCAGCTTACGTAAACCGGCAGCGATCGAGATTCAACAATTTTTAGAACGCCAGAGCCGATTACCTTATAGCTATGCGAATGTAGGCGGAACACGGCCAACGTTCCAACAGCGTGACTTGCCAGGTTATGTGATTGATCACAACCGGGTGCAGTTGGGCACTGGCCCAGCGGTCTTTGCGCAAGCGAAAGCTGCCATTCAGTGCTGGCAGATGTTTAATTTGGGTTGGGTGCAGTTGTATTGGCCACATGCACCCATCACCGTGGGTACAACGGTAGGCGTGCTGGCCAATCCCTTTGGCTTTTGGTCACTCAATGCCTGTCGCATTGTCTATCTGATCGACGAAACGGTGGCCGAGGTCGACACGGCCATCGAACGTTACGGCTTTGCCTATGGCACGCTACCCGATCATGTGGAACGGGGCGAGGAGCGCTTTATGGTCGAGTGGCGCCAAGCAGATAATACCGTCTGGTATGACATTCTGGCCTTCTCACACCCCCAGCAATGGCTGGCGAAGGTGGGATATCCGGTGGTTCGTCAATATCAGAAACAATTTGCGCGTGATTCCAAACGCGCCATGTTGAATAGATAAGAGCTTGAGAAAAGGGAAAATCATGCAACCAATTTTTGAGGCGTATCTAGACCGACTGGAATTTTTACACAAGGAAGTGGAACAGGCGCTGGATAATTTACCGCCAGCCGCGTTGGATTGGACGCCAGGGCCGGATATGAGTTCGCTCACGGTGCTCGTCATCCATCTAGCCGGTTCCGAACAATTCCGCATTGGTGATTTAATCAGCCGTGGCGAAAGTGACCGCGACCGGGCCGCAGAATTCCGCAGCCAGGGGCTAGACGTAGCCATGCTCAAGCAGCGACTCGCCGCCGTATTGGCCGATTCCCGCCATACATTGGAAAAGCTGACGATGGAAGATCTGGCCGCCACGCGTGTTTCACCGGACACTGGACAAACTCACACGGCAGCCTGGTTGTTGATGCAGACGATGATGCATATTGCCTTGCATGTTGGTCACGTGCAGATGATGCGGCAATTATGGGATCAGCGTAGCACCGTGTCATTAGAGCGGGCAGCACAATGATAGTGAATACTAATTGTAACCATAGCAGTGAGAGGGGTTATGCCATGACAACAAATATTTTGACAGCCGATAATTTAGTAACCGCAAATGGTTTACAGAAGCGTTATCAATCTTCTGCCGGGCCCGTGGCGGCCCTGGAAGGGATCGATCTGGCCATTCATGCAGGCGAGATGGTGGCGCTGGTCGGGCCAACGGGCAGTGGTAAAACGACGCTGCTGGCCTTGTTGGCTGGTTTAGAGCAGCCAGATCAAGGGTTGGTCACCTTGTTGGGACAACGTTTGGACGAACTAAACAGTGATCGGGTGGCCGATCTGCGCAGTCAAACCGTAGGGGTGATCTATCAGAATTACAACCTCTTTCCTGGCTTCACCGTGCGCGAAAATATCGGCTTGCCGTTGCGCCTGATGTTGCGCCCCCCGTTTGATGCGAATGCGCGGGCGGATCAGCTACTGAAAGAATTAGAGATAAGCGATTTGTCCAGTCGTTATCCCAACGAGCTTTCTGGCGGGCAACAACAATTGGTGGCCGTGGCGCGGGCGCTGGCTGCCAATCCACCTTTAATTTTAGCCGATGAGCCAACCGCCAATCTCGACAGCAATGCCGCCCGCCAGATCGTCGCGCGTTTGCGGGCGCTGGCCGATAGCGGTAAGCACGGGGTGATTTTAGCCACCCATGATCTACGCACCGCCAGCCAGGCCGACCGCGTGCTCAATTTGCGCGATGGGCGCATTGTCAAAGAGACCGTACTGCAACCCGGGCGCGCGACGCGCGATGTGCTCGCCGAATTGGCGTGAGATAACGGTTCATGCTGAATGGTCGATGCTCGTCCGACAAGCAATCTTTTTCCGGGATAATTCAGCATGAACCGTTAGTTCCCAAGGAAAGTTATGAATATTGTATTGATCACACCGCGCCGTCGTTTTATCGCCAATCGCTTTGGCCTTGGCTATCAGATGCCGCTTGGCCTGGTTTTATTGGGCGGCGCGCTGATCGATGCGGGCCACCGTGTACGCCTGATCGACAACGATGTGTATGGCTGGGGCGATGCACGGTTGGCGCGTGAACTGGCGGCAGAGCCACCCCATTGCATCATGCTCGGTCACACCGCTTCGACGGCCGCCCACCCGGTGGCGATGGAGACCGCCCACCATTTGCGCCAGGCCTTTCCGCTGGTCAAATTGGTCTATGGCGGCGTCTACCCCTCATACACGGCGCAGAGGATTATGCAGGAGAATCCGGCGCTGGATGTAATTGTCCACGGCGAAGGGGAGGCAACCGTGGTCGAATTAGCGGCTATCCTCGCCGAACCAGCGGCGTCATTGGCTCAGGTCAAAGGCATTACCTGGCGTAATCAAGGCCAGATTGTGACCAATCCAATGCGTCCGCCCATCACCAATTTGGATGGATTTCGGCCGGGCTGGGAATTGGTCGACTGGGCGGCGTACAAACTTTTCGGCTTTGGACGAGCAGCAGGCATGCAGTTTAGTCGTGGCTGCACCTTACGCTGCACGTATTGTGGCCAGTGGAGTTTCTGGCGGCGCTGGCGGCATCGTTCACCCCAAAACTTTGTCGATGAATTGGAAAAGCTGGTTCGCGATTATGGGGTGCGTATCGTCTGGCTGGCCGATGAAAATTTTGCCGCGGATCGCGAAATAGCCCGCCAAACCTTAGAAGCGATTGTCGAGCGAAGACTAGGCCTGTCGATCAATTTGAACATGACGGCCGCCGATGTGGTACGCGATGCCGACTTGCTACCGCTTTACAAGCGCGCCGGCGTTGATAACATCGTGATGGGCGTAGAGTCACTGGACGATAGCACAGTCGAGCGGGTGCATAAAAACAATCCGTTTGCGGTGAGCAAACAAGCTGTACGATTGCTGCGCCAGCAGGGGATTGTCAGCTTAGTCAACATCATTTATGGCTTAGAAGACGAGACGCCAGCTACATTGCTGAATACGTACCGACGGGTATTTGAGTTGGATGCAGATGTGCTGAACGCGGTTTACATTACACCTCATCATTGGACAGAAGCCGGGCGTCAAGTGCAAACGGCGCAGATTGTTGAACCAAATCAAGCGCAATGGACCTATCGCAATCAAATTGTCCACACGCCCCATCTTGCGCCGTGGCAACTTTTACTCGGCGTCAAACTCACCGAAGCATTTTTTCACTTACGCCCGCGCGCTTTGCGACGCTTGCTCACGGGTGGCGATCTTCGTTATCGCCAGATTATGCGGGCATACCTGGCGGTTGGGGCGCGGGTTGTGCTGGCGGAGATCGGGGAGTTTCTGATCAATCGACTGAAAAATTTATCCTATGCAAAACGCGACAAAAAATTTAACGCAGAGGTGCAAAGGCGCAGAGACGTAAAGACAAACAGCGGATCCTCCAAAATAGAACAGAAAGTAACGAATCAGCCGATACGTCAGGGTAAGCTATCCCAAGGTTAGGGATATTCGGCTAGCTCTTCCTATCCAGCTTTTCTTTGCGTCTCCGCGCCTCTGCGTTAAATTTTAAGCGTACATAACTTACCAAACCGCCATTACGTTTCGCGCTTTATTGACTGCCGATTTTGACATCGTCCACTGACACCATTATACTTTAGAGACGAATATCGAATAGTTTAGCTACTTTATAGACAAAGCGCGTATCATGAATCTTGTCTCCTTTGCTACTGATCAGAATATGGCACTCGCAGCAGCGGCAGCAACTTGCTTGTCCCGGTGGTAGCTACACACGCCGTGGACAATTATCCACCACGGCCTTTTCTGAACGATTTACGCAACAATCAACGCCGTGGAGATCTTCCACGGCGTTTTTTATCTTTGGGAAATATTTATCCAGCCGAATAAATTTGTAGAGATCTATTTCCTAGCATTAAGGATAACCCGGTGTAAATTATGCACCGGAAAGGAATGCTCCACCTATGCATCTGACACCAGAGGAAGTTCGCCACGTCGCCGAATTGGCGAAACTGCACCTAACGGATGAAGAAGTCGCCCAATATGCTGGCCAGTTATCGGCGATCTTAGACTACGCCGAGAGCCTGCAGGCGGTAGACACCAGCAACGTGCCGCCAACGCCTTATATTTTGCGCTTGACCAACGTGATGCGTGAAGATCAACCAGAACCATCCCTCGCCAATGAAATCGCGCTGGCGAATGCACCAGATAGCGTGGATGGGTTCTTTCGGGTGCGGGCGGTCTTTGAAGAATAAAATGTGAAGCGTGAACCGTGATGAGTAAGATAAGACTGAGTACTGGGTCAACCTTCACTCATCACGGTTCACGCTTCACGCATCAGCATTTCAGAAAGCTAAAAGAGCCGTGACGACAAAACTCTACGAACTGACCATTCACGAAGCGCTTGCCGGTTTACGGGCAGGTGAATTTACCTCGGTTGAATTGACCCAAGCGCTGCTAGACCGGATTACGGCGGTGGACGGGCAAGTGAAAGCTTATCT
>JAPLGZ010000693.1 GCA_026389895.1 Chloroflexota bacterium
TTGATACGGTCTATCACCTACGGGCAGAGGGCCGAACGCTGCGCACCACCCGGATGAGCGAAATGCTATTACAAGCGCTGGCACGTGAGCATTCACTCCGCAAGCCGCCACTCGCCAGCGCTCCCTAATCAGGGTATGGGAACTTGGGGCCGCAGCGGTTAAAACCGCCGCCTGCTATGGGAAAATCTGCTGAAGCAGGTTGGCTGAGCCGTTACCCATTGATTGGCTTACATCCATTAGCGGACTCTAGCCCCTAGTCCGCTGAAGCGGACCTTCTGTATCAGCGGGAGCCCATTGGGCGCGTTTCAACGCTTGGTTATTCAGTTCGCGATTGCCCTATCAATAGCCTGATACAAATCAAAGCTGCTTTAACGCTACTGTTTTCTGATCACTGGCAGAAAGAGCTTATTCGCTTTGAGGATAAACATCCCCACTTCAACGCGGAACGGACCAACCTGGCGATCGGCATCCACCATGCGTACATGCCAGTAATACTGCTTGGGCGGTATGGCATCGATGGGCGTATATTCTGTATTGTCCGTTTTGGCCTTCAGTGGCGAATTAAAGAGCGGATCATCGTCAAGCTCAAACTCGTAAGAGGCGGTGCCGGTGAGCGGACTCCACTGGAAGCTGATGGCGCCGGTGACGGTGATTCCCTGGGCCGGCACTAACAAAGTGGGCTGCTGGTATTCTTTATAAAATTTCTGCCCAAGGCTATAGGTGCCGACATTGCCTTTGCCATCGATCGGGGCAACCCGCCAATACCAGGTGCCATCGCTTAGACTATCGACCGGCTTCAACGTAAACGATGTCGCGGTGGTCTCGTAGGTTTTCGGGGTGCTAAAGTTTGGATCAGCGGCGATTTGTAGTTGGTAGCGCGGGGTTGCGACCCGCGGCTGTACGGTCGGCGTCAAAATGGCCGTCCACTGGAAGGTGGGCTGGGTATTGATTATCGCCTTGTCCGGTGGGCTGAGTAAGTTGGGTGTTAATGAATGTTTGACAAAACTCAGGGTGGGCGTCCAGGCGCCGCGCACGGTATCACTCCGGCGGATGGCCACCCGCCAATACCAGACGCCATCGGCCAGCGGATCGAGCAGGGTAAAGGCATTCGGGTCGATCTTCTTGTTTACCTCTGGGTTGCTGAAGTTGGCGTCGTTGTCAATTTGAATGGTATAGCCCGCCGCGGCCTCCACCCGATCCCACCAGAAGACAGGGGTTGTACTCACCTGTGCGCCGGTAGAGACCGAGGGCGTCCCCACGACGCGGCTGGCTAATTTAAAGCGCATCGGCGGCGACCAGAAGCTATAGTCGAAGTGCGAGGCGTTGGCGTCATAACGCTCGTGGCGAATGCGCACGCGCCAGTAGTAACTTTCATTATCCCCATAGGCCAGCAACGACTGAAAGGCTGCGGGCAGCACCCCGAAGAAATAGGCGGTACTTTGCTCGCTAATCTCCCACGTCTCCACAATATCGGTAAACTTGGCATCACGCGCCACCTGGAGTTGATACCCGTCAACCGAATCGAAATAGGGTGTGCGCCAACGTAAGGCAGGCAGATCATAGAAGATCGTAGGATTGAAGAGGGGGGTATTGAAGGGATACAGGGGCAACGGCATATCCGAGACAAAGACGGGGTTATCCAGCATAGGATTGCCAGGATTGCGTGCCGCGGGCAGTTGATCGAAGATAGGCTGGCCACCCCCAGCCTTGGTGCTGAAAACGGTCAAGGCCAGACTGCCCGAGAAATCTTCGTCGCCAGCCCCAATCGCCGTATAGGGCACCACTAATTGCACGGCGTGCGTAGCGTTATCGTACCAGGCGTCGCCGCCGATCCCGTTGAGCGGCTGCGCTGGGTTCCAACTCAGGCCATTCCATTTGTAGAGGCGGATCTGTTGCGGACCGAGCGCCGCCACCGGATCCCGGTCAATATAGATCACATACTCGGGCCGGTAGAATGAATCGACTGTGATTTGATGATTCTCGGGATCGCTTGTGGCACCGGCGTTCTCGACATGGTCAACGTCGATGTAGATGCCATATTGCAGGGCGGTTTCAATGGTCAATGGCGTTGAAAATGCGATGACCCAATCGAGATTGCTGGCACCGGAGCCTCGCAAGTTCACCCGGTTTAGGAGCATATGCAAATTATTGACCGTCGATTGGTCACCAGCAGGCAATGGATTGGTGGCCACCAACGATAAGGTTGGCGAGTACGTTTCTGGTTCGCCGACAGCCAATAGGCTGCTTGGATAACTCGCGGGGACAAAATCATATTTATTGCCGGTGGCGATCCCGACCGACAGGTTAAAATGCTGCGCAACGCTCCAATCGCCAAGGGGTGTATTGGGTTCACTTTCGGCCCGAACTCGCCACCAGTACGAACCAAACGGCAGGTGCGTCAGTTTGCCCTGCCACGGCACATAGTTCGCAAACAAGGGATAGGCCGTCTCATCGATGGTGGAGAACGTGCGATCATGGCTGAGCTCAATTTTATAGTGGTCAGCGCCGCGCACCGGCGTCCAGCCCAGCACCGGTGGATCACCAACAGCTTCAAAGCCGTCGGGTGGATAGGTCGGGGAAATCAGTTCGGTCTCTTGCAGTTTCGACAAGGTGGGATCGATGCGGGTCAGGCGGACGGTATCACTGCCCATTGGTTGACCATCACGCATGGCGCGGACACGCCAGTAGTAAAGTTGGTGATCAGCGAACTTCACCAATGGGTTCTCGATGGTTGGCGTCGCCGCCAGCCCTGTGGTCGTGATCTGAAAAGTTGGCGTTATAACAAAAGATGGATCGGTTGAGAGGGTCAATATGTAATAATCAGCCGCGCGGGCCAGGGCTGGCGATTGGCCCTGCGGCCAGGCATGCGCGGTATCCCAGATAAAGAGCGGCCAGGCCACGGTATGATCATCGTGAACCGGGAGTGTGATACTGTCGGGCAACGCATAAGGCAGCGGATAGACCGGATTGGGCGAAGTGGTATAGTCAAACTCAAAGGTAGAAATGTCACTCCACGGCGTCAAATTATCTTGAGCATCGATCCCGCGCACCCGCCAGTAATAGGCCGTCTTGAGATAGATGATTGATTCCTTAAATTGGGTAATG
>JAPLGZ010000543.1 GCA_026389895.1 Chloroflexota bacterium
GATGGGGCGCGGCCATCGACCCTGTCCACGCGGCGTCACGCCGGTCAAGGAGATGTTAAGGCGCGGCATCAATATCTGCGCGGCATCGGATAATGTGGGTGATCCCTTCAACCCTTTTGGGGCTTATGATCTACTTCACACCGCCAATCTGGCCGCGCATGTGGCCCATCTCTCTGGCGATGCCGAAATTTTGGGCACGCTTCAGATGGTAACCCAAAATCCAGCCCAGGCGCTTGGACTGGTAGACTACGGTCTACAGGTCGGTGCGCGCGCCGACCTGGTTGTGGTTGATGCAACGACTTTGCACACAGCTGTCACTTTGATCCCACCACGCCTCGCAACGTTCAAAGCGGGGCAATTGGTCGTGCGCACGGAGATTAGTCGCCAGTGGTTAGATAACAGGGAATAATTCTCTTTTGGTTTCGCACGCGCCTGCCTAGGCATCCACGCTGGACGCGATAGGGCACGGAACGCCAGGACAGCAGCGCCCCAGAGACCGTCGCAACGAGTAAACAAACAGAAGGAAAACGATGGACATTATCATTCGGCAGGCCAGGCTCATGGATGGGCGGGTCGTGGATATTGGCATTCAAACAGGGTACATTGCCGCGTTAAGCCCAACCCTAGCCGAGCAGGCGACCACGGAAATCCAGGCGGACCGTCGCTTAGTCTTACCCGCCTTTGTCAATGGCCAGTTGCATGCATGCAAGGTCTTCTGGCGGCGCAAATTGGCAACTTTGCCCGCAGAGATCCAAGCGTTGCCACGCTTCCAGGCCGCGCAATTTGTCAAACAGACCTACACCGTCGCAGATGTGGCCGACCGCGTGCGTGAAGTAGTACACCTGGCGATCCTCAACGGCACTTGCGCCCTGCGGCTCTTTGCGGATGTCGACGAAGATGCTGGTTTGACGGCACTCCAAGGCTTATTACAAATCAAACAGGAATTCGCCCATCTCCTGACCATTCAGGTGGTCGCCTTTCCACAAGCCGGGGTATTGAACGCACAAACCCAAACGTCTATGCAAGAGGCGCTGCGCCTGGGCGCCGACATCGTAGGCGGTATTCCATGGATCGAGCCCACGGTAGCCGCGCAACAGTCGCACACACGCATGTGCTTTGATCTGGCGCGTGAGTTTAATAAAGATTTGCACTTTGTCTGCGATGATGCGCTGGATCCGGCCTTGCGGACGCTGGAAGATGTCGCGCGGCAGACGATTGCCACGGGTTATGAAGGTCGTGTCTGTGCCACGCAATGTGCGGCGTTGGCCGTCTATGCCGACGATTACGCCGCAGCGGTGATTGCTTTGGTCAAAGAAGCCGGTATCACCGTCTTTAGCAACAGCCATGTCTCACTGGTTACGGCAGAATACCCGCACGAGCCAATGCCGCGCGGCATCACCCGCATCCGTGAATTACTCGCGGCGGGTGTCCCCGTGGCCTGTGGGCAGGATGATATTGACAATTGGTACTATCCCTTTGGCCGCAACGACATGCTAGAGGTGGCGCACTTTATGGCGCATAACGGACAATTTGCCTGGCAGGGCGAAGTGAATCAAGTCTTACCGATGGTCACAGAAGTTCCCGCGCAGGTGATGCATTTGGCAGATTATGGCTTGACGATTGGCGCGACGGCCAACGTTGTGGTGCTCGATGCGCCGGATTGGCATCATGCGTTACAATTCCAAGTGGATAAGTTACATGTAATCCTACGTGGCCAAGTAGTGGCGCAGACCGAACGCCGCCAACGATTGCTGGTTTAACCGGGAATCACATTTACAGGCGAAGCTATTCAAGGACGAATAAACAAAATGACCGTACAAAACCATAAAAATCTGATTACCATCGGGATTATGCTTAGCATCTTTATCTCTTCGATGGAATCCACCGTCGTGGCAACCGCCATGCCGACGATTGTCAGCCAGGTGGGTGGACTGGAGCATTACAGTTGGGTCTTTTCTGCCTTTCTGCTGACCTCAACGACGTTCGTGCCGCTGTACGGAAAACTATCGGATCTATATGGCCGGCGCAATGTCTACTTGGTGGCGATGGTTCTATTTTTGCTGGGCTCACTGTTATGTGGGCTGGCGCAAACGATGACCCAGTTGATCCTCTGTCGTGCGCTGCAAGGATTGGGTGCAGGCGGCGTGCTACCGTTGGCCTTTATCATGACGGGCGAAATGTTCAATTTGCAACAGCGGGCGCGCATGCAGGGCATTTTCTCGGGTGTCTGGGGTGTTTCGTCGATTATAGGGCCGTTACTCGGTGGCTTTATCGTTGATCAGCTTTCCTGGCCGTGGGTTTTTTATATCAACATCATCCCTGGCCTGTTTGCCCTGGCCCTGATCTGGTGGGCCTGGCAGGATCAGGCCACTACGGGCAAAAAACCAATCATCGATTATGCCGGCTCCATTGTATTGACCCTGGCCGTCGTCACCTTATTGCTCGGCTTGATGGACCCTGGTTCGCTCACCAGTTGGGCTTTGTTAGGGCTGACGGTGCTGCTTTTCGGGCTGCTGGCCGTCATCGAGCGGCGGGCACCTGATCCAGTGCTGCCACTGCCGCTCTTCCGCAGCCGCCTCTTTACGGGCGCAGTGCTGCATGGTCTGCTCTCTGGCTGGGCGATGTTTGGCAGCCTTTCTTTCGTCCCCTTGTTTGCGCAAGCGGTATTGGGTGCGACCCCCACAGAGGCCGGCGCCACGCTTACACCAATGCTACTTGGCTGGGTTGCCTCTAGTATTATTGGCAGCCGCCTGCTCCTGCGGATCAACTATCGCACCCTGATCGTGATCGGGACAGCGGCGCTCACAGTGGGCGCGGGGCTATTGGCACTTTGGGGCAAAAATGTAAATTCAATCTCACTGATCAGTTTTCTCACGATCATGGGGATCGGGATGGGCTTTACGGTTTCGTCTTTCATGATTGCTGTGCAAAGCGCGGTAGAACGACGTTCATTGGGGGCCGCCACGGCGATGTTACAATTCAGCCGTAGCATTGGCGGCACCTTGGGTGTCAGCGTGATGGGCGCCTTGCTTAGCGCCCGCTTAATCGCCGATCTGAGCGCCGCCGGCATGGATCTAAATGCGGTCGATCGCCTGCTAACCCCGGATCTGGGCACAGGCGCGGTGGTGGATGCTTCCATGCGCCTGATGGTGGCCGATGCGCTGTCCAGCGTTTTTCTCGTGGCCTTTATCGGCGCGCTATTGGCCTTGGTGGCGGTACTTATCCTGACGCCGCGTGAACAGATCGCCCAGCCAGGTGCAGACGAGGAGGGTGAAGAGATCGTCCCCATAATGAGCCTGGAATAAACAACGTATGCTGCGCAGCCAAAAGCTAGCTAGGATTGAAATCCCAGCCTGGTACACAAAGTGCGTTTCAACGCACTGGCGTCCCAACACGTTTCAACGTGTTTCGCGTACCAGAGGGTGAATGATGGGGATTAACAAAATAAAGTGGTAACAGGTTACCCAACCTGCTTCAGCAGGTTTCCCATAGCAGGCGGCGGTTTTAACCGCTGCGGCACGCCCGCCAATCACCGAATTAAATGGTTAGCTCCCATCATTCACCCTGCTAACAGGCAAATCAGCTCAATTCAGCCACCTATATGGGCTTGTGATATACTGAAATAACGCTTGAGATTGAAGCAGCGCGGCCCCAATTACAACCAAAGCGGCCAACGTCCGCAGATTCCTGAATCGACAGAACACAGTGATGAACGAACGGAAAGCCTGGCAAGAGACTTTACCAAAAAAGCGGATGGGCGCAGGCGCGCTCTTTCTCGATGAACAGAACCGTGTACTGCTTGTCAATCCGACCTACAAACCGCAGTGGGAGATTCCCGGCGGGATTGTCGAGCAAGATGAATCGCCACGCGCTGCCTGTATTCGTGAAGTCAAGGAAGAGCTTGGCCTGGTTAGATCATTGGAACGGTTGCTTTGTGTTAATTATCTCACAGGTACCGATCAGCGCACAGAGGCCCTCATGTTTATCTTTTGGGGGGGCGTGTTGACGGCTAATGAGATCGCGATGATTCGTTTACCCACTGCCGAATTAAGCGAATATCGCTTTGTAACAGTTGATGAGGCGCTGCGCTTGCTGACGCCCACCCTGGGCGATCGCGTGCGCAGAAGCCTAGCCATTTTACCAACCAACAGCACACTCTATCTAGAAACATAAATGATCATGAACATTGTCTACCTGGCCGATTATCCCCAACATATTCCCACCCTGGCCGCCTGGCATCACGCGCAATGGGGCCATTTAAATCCTGGCTCAACCGCCGAGGGACGTGCGGAGCGCTTGAGCCAACAGATTCTACACACCGGCATTCCCACCACCCTGATCGCGGTTGAGGATGATACAATGCTTGGTTCGGCCAGCCTAGTGAAAAACGATCTGGACACACATCCAGCATTGGTGCCCTTTCTCGCCAGCGTCTATGTCGCACCCGCCTATCGAGGTC
>JAPLGZ010000514.1 GCA_026389895.1 Chloroflexota bacterium
GTGCCTTAACACACGAGTATTATAGCCTAAATCGGATGGGTTAGATAGTTCGTGAATTGACAATATCCTGACCGAGTACGGTCAGCTTTCTTACCTCCCCATAGCTGAAGCTAGGGGTATCCCGAAAGGAGTTTTGATGAAGAGCATCGAGTCGGGTGTATTTCAGATTTGGGGCGAATTTTTACCACAGTAGCAGGGTTAAAACCCGCAGAGGCCAGTTTCAACTGCGCCCCGCGCTTCCCTCAACCATGACCAGAGAGAGCCGCCCAGTGGAGTGTGAAGCGTGTTCCTGGTGTACTGTTCTCGACCATGACCTGCCCGCCTTGTTGCTCGATGATGGCCTTCACAATCGCCAACCCCAAACCGCTGCCGGGATAATTTGCAGCGTTGCGGCTGCGGTGGAAACGGTTGAACAAGAGCGGTAGATCGTCGGGAGGAACGCCAATGCCTGTATCTGTGACAGACAATTGCACCTGAGCGCCTGATGGTTGGAGTTGGATCGTCACGTTACCACCGGGGGGCGTAAATTTGCAGGCGTTGTCAAACAGGTTGTCCAACACCACTCGCATCTGCGGCAGATGGGCACGAATATAGACCGCTTCGGCGGGCGCCTGGAGCGAAAAGTTCAGTTCCGCCTGTTCTGCTTGCGAGGCATAGGTTTCAGCTGTTTGCCGCAACAAATTCGTCAGATCGAGCGGTTCTGTCGGCTCCGGTTCCGCTTGTGCTTCAAGTCGGGAGAGCGCAAGCAATTGGTTGGTGAGGGATTTTAAGCGCAGGGCCGAAGCTTGGGCGCGTTGGACAAAGCCCTGTTGCGTCGCCGCCTCATGCGCTTGGGCGGCCAGGTCGAGGTCCACATAGAGCGCCGTGAGGGGCGTCTGCAACTCATGCGCGGCGTCCGAAACAAAACGATGGAGCATGGTGATCGTTGCTTCGACTTGCGCCGCCATCTCGTTGAAAGAGTGGGCCAGTTGTCCAATCTCGTCGCGGCTTTTGACATGGGTGCGGCTCGACAGATCCCCTTGCGCCATCCGCGTTGTGACTTCCGTCAGGGCAATAATTGGCGCGCTGATGCGACGGCTTAAGTACCACCCCAGGAGCGCGGCGAGCAACACAGCCAACAAGCCAGCAAACGCCCAACCCCACGCCACCCTCATCAAGATAGCCCGCCCAAAGGCCGGCCCTTCCGATAAGACGAGCGTCCCTAACGGATGGGCATCCTGCCCACTATGGATCGGCTCGGTAATTGATAGCGCAGATTGTCGCAGGAGGAAGTCCAGCCGCTCATCTGCATTCGCCGCTGGATTCAGCGCAAGGCGAAATCGTGGCCAATTGGGGAGCGACCCTTGCACGACCACTCTGGCGAGGGGCAAGGATGGGGTTAATGATATTGTGTCACGCGTGGAGAGCTGGACTTCGCCATTGCTGTCATTGATCCGCGTAATCAGCAGATTTCGCGGATCGAAGGTAACCTCCACATTCTGAAGTGGGCCGGAATCATAGCGTAGTTGTTGATCTAGGTCATACGCTTGAATGCGTGTTTGGGTCAAAAATGCCAGATTCTCAAGCAGAGGCTGGACTTCCTCCTGAGGCATCTCGCTTGACATCATATGCCCGACTGCGGCGCTGATCACCCCGACGTTGCTGCGCAGGTAATATTGTTCCTGGCTCGAGTAATTGTTTGTCAGAATGGCCAGCAACACCACACCCAGGGTAAATACGGCAAACACGGCAATGGCCGCAAAGCTCAGTGCGAGCCGCACGCGAATCAATTGAAACAAAGCGCTATCCCCTCAGCTCTCCAAGCCATCGCATAACCAGCGCCGACACAACATGAACCCGGTCAATAAGACCCTCCGATCCCGGCTTATCA
>JAPLGZ010000456.1 GCA_026389895.1 Chloroflexota bacterium
CCCTGTTGCGCGCGCTCTTCTACCTGCAAAGTAATCATCCTATCGATCCCACCCTCTTTGATGCCCTCAGTCGTGCCCAGGCAGCTTTTGCGCAGCATGACCCGGTGCTCGAAGAGGGGCTTGCCTTGATCTTGCTCGGCCGTTGCCACCTGCGCGGTGGGCAATGGGCCACGGCGCGCCAGTCATTCGAATCAGCCCAGGCCTTAGTCGAGAAAGGGGCAGATCGGGCGCTAGGCTATCGCATCCTCTACGGTTTGGGTGAAGTCGAACGCGCCCAAAAGCACCCAGAGAGCGCGATTGGTTACTATCGAGCAGCCATTCAACAGATTGAATCTATCCGTTATGAGCTTCAGATCGAAACCTTTCGGGCCGGGTTTCTTACGGATAAGATCGAAATTTACCAGGATTTAGCCGATCTGCATCTGGAAATGGGCGATTTAGATCTGGCTTTCCAAGTGGTCGAATGGGCGAAGTCGCGGCTCGTCACCGAAAAGCTGGCGTTTCGCCTCACCACTGAAGTTCGGCAAGCCATTAACTCGGATGATGAGCAGATCCGCGCGCTAGCCCAACAGCTCGCCGAGGCATTGCAAACATTAGACGGTCTCTATAATCAAGTTCGCCTCGAAACCATGCAAAGCAGAGAGGATATCAGCCTGGCCCCGCCGCGCCAAACCACCATTTTGGTCGCAGCGTTGGAAACAACCGTGCAAACCTTGGTCCAACAAATCCAGCGCCGCCAACCTCTCTTCTCGGCTTTGACGGCGGGTTATGCCTCTTCACTGGCCAATGTTCAGGACTGTTTGCAAGCGGCTATTTTTCTGCAATACCACATCATCAAAGATCAGGTATTCGTTTTTATCGTTGACCGCTTTGGCATTCAACACCATCGCAAGCTGGGGTCACTGTCCGAGATTGACAACGCCCGCCATGCCTTTATCACGGCGGTCGAGCGACTATTAGAGATATCGGTGCGCTTTGGCCCGCAGAAGACGCTTCGTTATTTGCCCGCTTTGCTCGATGACGCCAACAAACATCTAAAAACGCTGCATACTTTGCTCATGCAGCCGCTCCTTGAACAGTTGCCAGCGAATCGGCCCCTGATTATCGCACCGGATGGCCCACTGACTTATGTGCCTTTTCATGCCCTCTATGATGGACAGGCCTATCTGATCGAGCAGCGCGCCCTTAGTTACACACCTAGTGCGACGATCTTAGATCTATGCACCCAGCATCAAGTCGACGGTGAGGGTGTGTTATTATTTGGCTATGATAGTGCGCGTTTGCACTCGGTTTCGGTGGAATTAAACCGCTTGGCGCTACTTTTTCCAACGGCGGAACTCTATAGCGGAGAGCAGGCCACGACGACAACCTTTATGGCCAGGGCGCCACACCACCAACGCATTCATCTCGCAGCCCATGCCACTTTCCGAGCCGATAACCCCATGCTCTCGTCGATTGCATTGGCCGACCGGCGGCTTACGCTCGCCGAAATTGCACGTTTGCAGATCAATGCCGAACTTGTTGTCTTAAGCGGCTGTGAAACAGGCTATGGCCAGTTGCATGGCACTGATCTGCTCAGCCTGGCTGGCGGTTTCCTGGGTGCTGGCGCACGTTCACTGTTGGTCAGCTTGTGGCGCGTCGAAGACCATACAACGGCCGCATTGATGCAACATTTTTATCAAGCGCTTTTGGAAGGCCAGACACAGGCCAGGGCTTTGCAGACAGCCCAACTTGCGCTGTTAAACCAGGGCCGATCCGCCAAAGAAGACGCCGTCTATTGCCATCCAGCTTATTGGGCGCCTTTCACCTTAGTCGGCAAGCCTTAAAGCAAATTTTTCTCTCACAATTCGGTTATAGCGTCGTGAAACAATTTCTTCGTCACGTTCATTAGATAAGAGTAGTCATTCCATTTGAAATTGAATGGAAAGGCAAGCACACTACCCTGCCGCGCCAATCAGCGCAATTTGGAAAGGTCAGCGCTGGGTCACCAATCGCCCAGGGAAAGGGTAGCGGTTCGCTTTTGGGCCTAAGGCGCCCAAAACAGGTGTAGTTATTGTCGGCAAGAGGAACAAATGTATCAAAAAAAAATTATAATTCTGATCCTGGCAATCGGTTTATTGATGATCTTTGACCAGAAAGCTCACGCGCAAAACGAGTTGCTCGCGCCTTTAGGGCCGCATTGCGGTCGCGGCGGCATCCCTTTGAGTGATCCTACTATCTGTGGCTGTACATGGGGCGCGGTCTATTATCGGGGCCAACCCGTGGCTGGTGCACTCGTGACCCTGCAATTTAGTACACAAGTGACCCAAACGCTGACAGAAAAACAGGACGCTGAGCTTTTCCCCTATTATGTCACGAGTGGGGCCGCGTTGGGCGCCAAACGCGATGATATCATGACAGCGACGGTCGAGTTTGCGGGGCAGACAGCCACACGCGCCTTTCGCGCCCAACCAGATCATGAAGGTGAGCAACAAATAACCTTGGTCTTGCCCGAACAAGGCGTGTGGACGCCCCGGGACATGGTTGGCTACACACGAACCCTCGCCATCAACGGGCAAAAACTCTGGGCAGGCGGCCCAGCAGGTCTGCTGGCAGTTAACCTCAGTACCGGCGTCACGGCAACCCAAACTCTAGATTGGACCGATCCGGCGGTTGTTGCGGTGGCCAGCAACCACGATCAGGTGTGGGCGATGGGTTCGCACCAGTTAGCCGAGTTGGATGATGGCAGGTGGCAAAATCGACCTTTACCCTTCTCGGCCACCTTGCGCGCACTGGCCGTCCATCCAGCGACCAGCGCGCTCTGGCTAGGTGGCGGCGACAACGCCGGGGCGCTGGCTGTTTATGACGGCGCCTGGCACCCAATTACCACCGTCAATGAGCGCGTCACTACGTTGACGATCGACGACGCCAACAACGTCTGGGTTGGCACCTCGGGTGGCGGTCTCTATCGGCACGCGGGTGATGTGACCGATCTCAACAGCGGTTGGACCCAGTTCAAAGTCAACGACGGTTTGGCTTCCAACTATATTCTGGCGGCCGCGACCCGTGGCAATGAAAGCTGGTTTGGGACGCTCCCTTCCTATGAAGGGGATCAAAACTACCGCGGCGGCATCAGCCGTTACAATCGCGCCGACAATAGTTGGCGCACCTATACGACGGCCAATGGTCTGCCCGCAGATCCGCTCTTAGGGCAGGCCACGGCCGCCAGCTTTGCACTGGCCATTGATGCGCAAGGGACACCGTGGGCAGGCACAGGCAATGGCATCTATCGCCTGGCGACCGCCGATGCCTGGGCCATTCATGAAGATACCGGTAATGATACGGTCAGGGCATTGGTCGCCAACGGCAACACGCTCATGGCCGCGCGCGCTCGAGGGCAGTTGGATCAGTTGAATCCGAATAGCACATCAGGCCAGCCACCCACGGCGCAAATCGCCACCGTGACGGCACCCACACTTTTATCCCAAATGGCGTTAACCCTCCATGCCACGGCCTTTGATCAAGATAATCAGGCCGAACCAAGCCAATCCCAGATTTTGGCCTGGGATTGGCGCTCAGACCGAGACGGCCCCCTTTGCACAACGGCAGGAACGTGTCATGTAGCGCAAGGTCAACTGAGCGTGGGCGTCCACACGATCAGCCTGCGCGTCCAGGATGATGAAGGCAGTTGGTCGCAGCCGGTTACTACGCAGATCACCGTGCAAGCCGGCAGCCAGGTTTACTTGCCGTTTGTGCAAGTATCGCAGATCGTTCAAGATTGAGACGCCCTGTTGTGATGGCTTTCAGCTGGCTTCTGCCTGCTCATCCATAAGCTCAATTTTTTAAGGTCAATTCTATAGCATCGATTGGCGCTTACAGCAGCGCTGCACCCATCAATCTGCGCTAGCTGTAGCGGTCTGCCATGCCATCCAAGGTGGCGTAGCAGACCACCGGATCCAGACACAAAGGATAATCTTTAGAGATTATCAACACGGAAGGTCAACGTAATTATAGCGATAGAAAGGGATTGACCATGCTTATCCATTGGCCGACAAATGTACCGCGACTGCTTATCTTCAGCTTGGCAATCCTCATGGGCAGGCCGCTCTTTGCTTGGCAACCCGCCTTGGCTGCGGTCAACTTGCCAGCAGCGGCGGTGCTCAGCCCAGCTGCGGATGTTGCACCGCTACCCAACATTACCCAATTGGCAACGGGCGATGATCATGTTTGCGCGTTGATTGCTGGTGGCGGGCTCATCTGTTGGGGCGACAACAGTTACGGACAACTAGGTGATGGCACGCTGACGGCGCATGCGCTGCCGGGGGCGGCGGTAGGGTTGGCGAGGGGCGTACAGGCAGTGGCCGCCAGTGGGGGCCAAACTTGCGCCTTAACCACGGCTGGTGTGGTTAAATGTTGGGGTGGATCCGGATCAAATGATGACGGCCAACAGCGTGCGAGCCGTTCTACGCGCCTTCAGGATACACAACAAACGATCACACAAACGCTGCCGGTTGAGGTGGCTGGCCTGGGTGGTGTGGCCATCAGTATAACCGTCGGCAGCGCCCATGCCTGCGCCCTCACCAGCGCAGGCGGGGTCAAGTGTTGGGGGGCGGATAATTCTTATGGGCAATTAGGCGATGGCGCCAACGTGACCCACACGACCCCCAGCAACGTTGTGGGTTTGACCAGCAATGTTCGGGCTATTGCCGCAGGCAGCTATCACACCTGTGCTTTGCTCAACAGTGGTGGCGTCAAATGTTGGGGTGATAATTATGATGGCCAATTAGGCGATGGGACAACAACTGTCACACGCACGACGCCCGTCAACGTGGTCGGCTTGGCCAGCGACGTGCGAGCCATTGCGGCGGGCAGTTATCACACCTGTGCGCTGTTGAACAGTGGGGCCGTCAAATGCTGGGGCTATAATTATGATGGTCAATTGGGTGATGGCACAGCCACGCAGCGCATTACGCCGATTAACGTGGTAGGGTTGAGTAGCGGGGTGACTGCCTTGACGCTAGGCGCCTATCACACCTGTGCTGTACAAGCTGGCAACGCCAAATGTTGGGGGAATAATGCCTCTGGACAACTGGGTAATGCGACAACCACAGGCAGCACAACACCCATCGATGTGATCGGGCTAGGCGAGAACGCGCGCACCATGGTGGCAGGCAACGGCCATACCTGTGCTTTGTTGCTCAGTGGTCGGGTGAAATGCTGGGGCAATAACAGCACCGGCCAACTTGGCAACGGCGCGAGTGGCAATCAGATGCAACCAACCGATGTCACAGGCTTAACCAGCGGTATGCGCGCTGTCACTGCGGGCGGCGATAACACCTGCGCATTGACGGTAGGTGGTGGCATTAAGTGTTGGGGTGCCAATTTTTATGGTGAATTAGGCGACGGCACCACTATCAGGCGGCCTACGCCCGTTGACACGATCGGCTTGAGTGGCGAAATCAATACCGTTGCCCTTCACGATAATCATACTTGTGCCGTGACAACTGGCGGCGGCGCCAAGTGTTGGGGATCTAACGGTTCTGGGCAATTGGGCGACAATACAACCACCAGCCACTTGACCCCCAATGATGTGACGGGCTTGACCAGCGGCGTGAGCGATATCACCGTTGGTGGCAGTCATACCTGTGCATTGACCACGGTTGGTGGCGTTAAATGTTGGGGCGCCAATTTTTATGGGCAGTTGGGCGACAACACAACCACCGGCCACTTGGTCCCCGCCGATGTGGCGGGCTTGACCAGTGGTGTGAGCGCTATCGAAGCCGGGAGCAGCCATACTTGTGCCGTGACCAGTGGTGGCGGGGTCAAGTGTTGGGGTTATAATGGCAATGGCCAATTGGGTGATAATACAACGACCACTCGCCTGGCGCCCAGCGACGTGGCCGGCTTGACCAGCGGTGTGCGTATGATCGCGGTCGGCATCTATCACACTTGTGCCGTGTTGAACAGTGGTGGGGTGAAGTGCTGGGGCGACAATTATTATGGGCAACTGGGTGATAACACAACGACCAGTCGCCTGACGCCTGTCGATGTGATCGGCTTGACCAGCGGTATACGTGATATTGCAGTGGGCGCCTATCACACTTGTGTGGTGTTGGACAGTGGCGGTGTGAAGTGTTGGGGGGCAAATTATTATGGACAGTTGGGCGATAATACGACCACCAGCCACTTAGTCCCTGTCGATGTGACAGGCTTGACCGCCGATGTAAGCAATCTTGAAGCTGGTAGCAATCATACCTGCGCGGTGACCAACGGGGGCGTGAAGTGCTGGGGGGCAAATTATTATGGACAATTGGGCAATGGCGGCGCCTGGCGAACCACGCCTGGTGACGTATTGACCACCTGTTTGCCACTTTCCCGTTTCCACAGCGGTGCGGGCAGCGATCCCGTGGCGACACCGGCCAATTCCAGCGGCTGCCCTGTTGATCAATTTTGGGCGGGTGAGACCATTCAGCTCACATCGACGCCCGCCACTGGCTGGATCGTGAACAGTTGGAACGGCGCCAACAATGATGCCAGCAACTCGCTTAGCAATACAGTGACGATGCCGCCCACCCCCCACAGCATCACCGTCATCTATACAAAGTTGCCCGATACACCGCCACCCACCGGCAATGACGCCTATGAGCCAGACGACACTTGTGCGCAAGCGCAGACGCTCATGGCCAATGGTCAGGCCCAGGAGCATACATTCCACCAGATCGGCGATACCGATTGGCTTCAGGTGGCGATCGTGGCCGGCGCCCAATATCAGGTGGAGGTGCAGACGCCGCCCACCTCGCCGGCGGATGTGAATTTAGAACTCTTTCCCACGTGTGAAAGCGCGTCGGCGCAGCGCTTTGCGGCGACCTTTACGCCTAGTGTCCGTCTGAATTTTACCGCCACTACAACTGGCTCAGTCTTCTTGCGCTTAACCAATGCAGATGCAAATGTTGCCGGCCCCACCGTCACCTATCAACCTTCCATCCGCAAGCTCGACAGCAGCACCCAAAAGGGCGCCTTGATTCTGGTGGCCGGTCGCTTGAAGAATGTTGACGCTGTCCAAAAGAACATCCATCATGTAACCGAAGCGGTTTATAAGCTTTATCTGAACAACGGCTATGGCGCTGACGATATTAATTATCTAGCCACCGACCCGAGCCTGCTCGGCTATGATCAAGCGGCCACCACCGCCAATCTACAGACGGCGATCGTCACCTGGGCAGCCAGCAAGGTGGGGAGCAACCGCTCGCTGACACTCTATTTAATGGATCATGGGGATAAAGACAAGTTCTTCTTAGACGATGTAAACCAACAGGTAGTGACGCCGGGGCAACTTGACGGTTGGCTGGATCAGTTGGAGGCGGCTGTCCCTGGGGTTAAGATCACGATCATCATCGAAGCTTGCTATTCGGGCAGCTTTATTGAAGGGGTGCAAAGCATCAGCCAGCCAGGCCGTCTGATCATGGCCTCCACGAACCAACAGAGTGTGGCCTATGCTTCGGCCACTGGCGCCTACTTCTCGGATCAATTCCTGGCGGCGTTACAACAGAATTATAGTTTGCACAACAGCTTCCGGGCCGCGTATGCCGTGGCGCGCGAACTCACGGGGTTAATCCAAGAGCCGTGGCTAGATGGTAATGGCAATGGCATTCCCAATGAACCCGAAGATGTGACACTCGCCAGCCAACGCAGCGCCGGTTATACAGATAAATCCACAGAAACTTGGGCACCCTACGTGGTCAGTGTAACAGGTCCGGCCACCTTCAGCAACCGTCGGGGCGTGATCCAGGCCGAAGTACGCGACAATAAACATGTACGGCGCGTCTGGGCCGTCATCTATGCCCCATCGTATCGGCCTCCCGTCAATAGTGCGGAGTTAGTGCCCGAGACGCTGCCCACGATTGTGTTACAAGGGCAAGGCAATGATAAATTCGCAGGCGAATATCCTGGCTTTGACGAAAGCGGTCTCTATCGCGTGGCCGTCTATGCCGAAGACGATGAAGGGTTGATCGCCCAGCCCAAGATCATTCAGATTAATACCGGCTACAAAATTTTCTTGCCCAGTATCATGCGCTAAAGCTGTATCCCGCTTGGCGAAAGAGACGCGTGCCGTCTTCTGGTGTGCTGGTTGTAGGGAGCCCAGTCGGTTGTCTTGCTGTTTGTGACCAGGTAAATAATAATAGATGTGCGATGTTCAGGGTTTAGGTTGTTCGGTAAAGTGAGGATTCAGGCAGACAGGGCGCCTGAATCCTCGTTATCTATGCCATTGATAAGGGGTGATGGATGCTGGCAAATTTTTGGCAAAAAATCGCTAGGGTAACATGCCACAGTGTGGCATCCTAGTAGGGAGCCAGCCTAAGACTTTTTGCATGACTAGCTTGAATGATGTCTGTAGAATGATGCACGGTCCTATTTTCAGAAAGGTCTGCTATGAAACATATGCTTGCTGCCCTCGGTCGCCAATTTATGCTCCATCTCTTATTGACCACCGTGCTCTTGGGTGGTGTAATCATTTCTTTGACGACACCGGTCAAACTACTCTTTGCCACTACGCCATTGGCCGCCAATTTGGTGATTTATGACGACGGTTTAACGACTGGTTGGGAAGATTGGTCCTGGGCTTCTGGGATTGATCCAGCTTGCACGGTGCAGATGCACAGTGGCAATTACTCGATACAGGTGATCTACAATGCAGCCGACGCGGGATTATCGTTGCGTACCCCAGCACCAGTCAATACAAGTGGTTATAACGCAGTTGAATTTTGGGTCTATGGCGGGACGGGTGGCACGCAGCTCTCTTTCTATACGCAGGCCACAGACGAGGGGGCAGACAGCACAATGACCGAAATCAATGCCCCAGCCGATGTCTGGACGCGGTTTAGAATTCCACTGAGCGCCCTGGGCAATCCAACCAATATTGCGCGGCTCAACTGGCAAGAGGCCACCGGCGCGGTGCAACCAACCTATCACGTGGATGACATTCAATTGATCTCCGCAAGCGCAGTCAATCAAGATCTGCCAGACTCGACAGCCGATAGCAAGGTGAACAGCCTGGATCATCCAGCCGGCGTTGCGATTGCCCCGAATGGGCGCGTTTTTGTGGTCCTCTTTGGCAATGATAACAACCCGTTTCGTCAGGGCTCTGTTCGGAGTTGGCCTACGAGCGCGGCTTTTCGTAGTGGCGCAGCGCCCGATATTATCCTGGGTCAAGCGGGCGGGATTCAGGTGGGCAACCCAGAAGCGCTAGCTGTTGATCAGCAAAACCGGCTCTATATTGCTGACACCAACGCCCATCGGGTGTTGGTCTATAACAGCGTAACAACGACCGGCCAACAGCCTGACTTTGTCTTTGGCACCCAAGGCAATTCCATATTGCTGGAGAATAAATTCCAATTTGCGCGCGGCCTGGCGCTTGACAGCCAGAATCACCTCTTCGTCACCGATACATTTAACGACCGCATCTTGGTCTATAATTTGCCGATCGCCTCGAACAATCCAACGCCTATTGCCCAGTTTACCGGGTTGAACGGCCCACGCGCCGTGGCCGTGGATAGCGATAATAATGTCTACATCGCCGATAGCCAGAATGGGCAAGTTAAGGTCTTTCAACATCCCATCGCGGCGAATAACTTTAACACACCGAATCGCACGATTGGCGATCTACATGCGTCGGATTGCAGTTCAACTCAGGGTTCCACCTCGTCAACCTATCTCGCTTGCCCCATCGATCTAGTCTTGGATAGCGCTGGCAATCTTTTGGTCTCGGATACCCCAAACAATCGCACACTCGGTTACCAAACGGGCAGTTCTTTACCACTCATGGCCTATGGCCAAGCGGATTTCACAGGTTATCTGGCGAACCGCGGAGGCGCCGCCGGCGATAATACCCTCAATTCGCCATTAGGCATGAGCTTCGATCCCCAGGGCAACCTCTATCTGGCCGATTTTGAGAATAATCGCGTGCTCGTCTTTGATGTCCCTGTCGTCCCACCAACCGCCACCCCAACCGCGACCTCGGCACAGCCAACAGCAACCGCGACGGCCACGGCAACCACAATCTCAGCCCAACCAACCGCGACAGCCACGGCAACGGCGACGACCACACCCATCACACAAGGGGCAGGCGATGCCTATGAAAATGACAATACCTGTGCCCAGGCCAAGGCCATCTCGGCGGATGGTATGGTGCAGATGCACACGATCCATGCGGCGGGTGATAGCGACTGGGCCGTCTTCAATGCGACCCAAAGCGCCCGCTATCTGATCGAGGTTCAGATTCCCGATGGTTCGGCGGCAGACGCCGCGCTGGAGATCTATCAAAGTTGCGACGGGGCCTTGTCTGAAGAACAGGACTATGCGTTTGCGCCTGGCGTGCGGCTTGAATTCGCAGCGCCAGCCACCGGTCCGTTATTCATGAAGTTGGCTGATCACGATCCAAATCGCGGCGGCCCCGATGTACGTTACGAACTGTCTGTGCGGCAATTGAATACGACCGCCGCGCCCAGTGCATTGATTCTAGTGGCCGGCAGTCTGCGGCCCAGCGATCCGGTCCAACCGAATATCTATCATGTCACCGATGCGGTGTATCAACTGTTCCTCGACCAGGGCTATACAGGCGATCGCATCCAATATCTGGCGGCTGATGCCAAACACAACAATGTCGATGAAGCAGCCACGGGCGCTAGTCTAAAAAACGCCATTACGACCTGGGCGGCCAGCAAGCTAAGCAGCAATGGCGTGCTGACAATCTATTTTATGGACCATGGGGATAAAGAGAAAATCTACCTGAACAAAGCCCAAAACGAAGTAGCCTCGTCAGAACAGATCAACCAGTGGTTAACCGAGTTGGAAACCAGCTTACCCGGCCTGAAGATCAATATTATGATTGAAGCCTGTTATTCGGGCAGCTTTGTCAGCCTCCCCGACAGTTTGAGCAAAGCAGGGCGATTGGTGATGACATCGACCAGTGATGGCAAACTTGCTTGGGCCTCCTCAACAGGCGCTCATTTCTCGGACTACTTAATCGAAGCGTTAGCGCGTAAATCTAGCCTCTATACCAGCTTCCAGCGCGCGCAGAGCGCAGCCGAATCTTATCATCCAGAACAGGTCGCCTGGCTAGACGGCAATGGCAATGGTGTCCCCAACGAAGCGGATGATTACGCCGTGGCCGCGCAGCGTGGATTTGATGCAGCCGGCACATTGGGTGAGGTTTGGCCGCCCTTTATTACCGAGACGGCTGGCCCAGCAAGTGTTACAGGTGGACAGGGTTTATTAAGTGCGCGGGTCAGCGATGACAAACTCGTGAAGTTTGTTTGGGCGGCCATCTATCCACCCAACTATGTTTCGCCGAACAACAGCGAAGCGCTCGTGCGTGATGAGGATGATCTGACCGTTGCCAAAATCAAGCTCGATCTGCGCAGTGATGGCACCTACAGCAGTTTATACACAGGTTTCCAGTTGGCCGGGGCCTACCGAGTGGTATTCTATGCCGAAGACGACGAGGGGCTTGAAGCCCAACCAGTGACGCTACGCGTGAATCTCGGTCCGCAGCAGATCTTCTTGCCATTCGTGGTGCGTTGATTCGGCACAGACATAAAAACTTTTAACCGCAGAAAGCGCACAGAAAATTTCTGTGCGCTTTCTGCGGTTAAAAGTTTTGGTCGTTGCCTTACACCTTTCTAAAACCGCGATAGAGTATAGGGGGCTACTCGCTATTTGGCGGGAATGAATTATAGCCCGGCCAATCGCTTGCCATCAGCCAAAATGGCGGCGACGGCCACTTGGTCGGTGGTTTCGGTATAAACGCGGATCAACGGTTCAGTGCCCGAGAAGCGCACCAGCAACCAGCCGCCATCGTCCATGATAAACTTATAGCCATCAAGCGTCACTTTCTCGGTGACTTTGTGCCCACCAAGCGTGATCGCTTCGGCTTTGACGGCGTCAAGTTTGGCCTTAGCCGCTTGTTTGGTGGCGTCGTCGGTCACCCGCGTATCAATGCGGTCGTAGTAATGGGCACCCACTTTAGCAAAGAGCGCTGCGACTAATTCGGTTGGCGTCTTGCCCGTTCTCACCATCGCATCCAACAAATAGAGGTTAGAAACGATGCCATCACGCTCGGGCACATGGCCGCGGAAAGCATAACCACCGCTCTCTTCGCCACCGATCATGGCGTCGTGCTCCATCATGGCTGGTGCCACATACTTAAATCCGACGCCAGTGTTGATCACAGGCACACCGTAGAGTTTCGCCAGCTTATCGAGCATAGAGGTTGTGCTGAGCGTTTTGACAATCGCGCCGCGTTGACCCCGTACTTCGAGCAGATAGTAAGCCAGCAAGCCGTATACACGTAACTGATCGATAAATTCACCGTTTTCGTCGCCAAAGCCACAGCGGTCAGCGTCGCCGTCCATAATGCAGACACAATTTGCGCCGAGTTGTTTTCCTGTGGCCAAACCCGCATCCACATTGGGTGGAATCGGCTCTGGGCGCTTCATTTCGGGAAAGATAGGATTGCGCTCGGCATGGACTTCAATGATCTCGGTTTTGCCGCCGCCCAAGATTTCGGTCAACCAACCAGCGCCGTTGCCCCACATGTTATCGACCACAATTTTGAGACCCGCATCCTTGATCGGCTGTACATCGATCAATTCGGCAATACGCAGCAGGTAGGCCGGTTTGGCATCAAAATATTCAATGCTACCGTTTTTCAGCGCCTCGGCCAATTTCGCCGACTTGATCGCGCCTGTGTCGCTGGCGGCGGGGATCAATGATTCAATTTGCGCCAAACCAGCCGGCGCAATCGCACCGCCATATTCGTCGCGCACCTTAAAACCGCAATCTTCGGGTGGATTGTGACTGGCTGTAATATTGATCGCGCCCAGTGCGCCTTTTTCGCCGACACTAAAGCTGATCACAGGGGTGGGCGTGGCCTTGTCGGTCAAATAGACTTTAAAGCCATTGCCAGCCAAAACTTCGGCGGTTGTCGCGGCGAAATGTTCGGCCTGGAAACGCTTATCATGCCCAACGACAACACTGCCTTGTTTGCCATTGGCGTGCAAATAATTAGCAAAACCCTGCGCACAACGCCGTACATTGGCGAATGTGTAGTCATCCGCAATACGCCCACGCCAGCCGTCTGTGCCAAATTTAATATCACTCATGCGTAACTCCTTACGTTCATATGTATGGTGCAACCTATCTATCTAGCAGGATGCAGTCGCAAATTTGCCTAAAAACAAATAAAATAGCCGCCATAAATCTTCATGAGTATAACAAAAGCGCATGTACAATCTGTTTACAATATTCTTACAATATCCAAACCGATGTCTAAAACTTTACGATTACTAACTATAGCAGGTATACAAAGGGTTAGAAAAGTTCTGCTGGTGGGGGATGTCTGGCGTAGTGATTGGCCAAGCGGGCAGTGCCAATAAAAATCTTTACCCGCCCATTTTACGCAAATAGATCTATGCCAACCAGGATTTACGCGCCCTGATGGGCGCGTAAATCCTGGTCTGTTCACCCCTGGTCCTGGTCTACATTATCGAGCGCTTCGTAGCCGACCAGTTGATGGGTATACTCAATGTCCCAGCGCATATTCGTGTTGGCAGACATGCCATTGACAATTGCAAAGGGCAACGTTGGATCGGCTTCAATACAGCGCTCGAACAAGCGCCCAAAATCGCGATTCGAGAGCCACATCAGGCGGAACCATTCCTCGGCATTGGCAGGAATCGTCGCGGCTTCATTGGCGCCGCCCCGCACCCAGCCAATCCGCACGGCAATAGTCGAAAGGCCGTGAATGTCGGCATAACATTTACCGAGGCGTTCACCGAATAATTTGGCCCCGCCATAGGCAATGCTGTCCATGGGTTGGCTACCCTCCCAGGTGTAATGCGTACCTGGCTTAACGGGAATATCCGTCGTCAGCTTGGCGGGTTGCGCAACATCTTTGTAACCACCCATGACATGGTTAGAACTGGCATAGACCAGCCGTTTAACCCCAGTTTGGGCGGCAGCAGCAAAGACATTGATCAAGGCATCAATATTGGGGGCAACTAGATCGGCCCAGGCCACTTCGGCGGTCGGATCAGCGGCCAGATGGACAACCGCGTCTACGCCTTGAAACTGCTCAACCCACTTTTTATCCCAGACACTTAAATCGGCCGCAATCACATCGGCATGGCGAGCGGTGCGATCCAATAAGCGCAGCGTATACCGATCCGCCAGATGTTGGGCCAGTTTACGGCCCAAATTCCCACTAGCGCCGGTGATAAGAACGGTTTTTGTAGACAAGGTTCAAAGTCTCCACGAATAAGAATAGATACACAGCAAAAAGCCGGTGAATAGGCAATAGTAGTTGATCGGCGATGGCGGCCACTGATGGCGGTCAATGACCATTGACCATTCACAATTTACAAAATAAACTTCCCCACTCGCGCAGCCACGGCAACGGCTTTACGGGCATCGACTACATAAGGCCCGTTGGGATTGAGCCGCAGGTGCGTTTGGGCACGGGGGCGCATCTCGACTTCGCGTTCACCATCCAGCGCTAACACGCAGCGTTCGGTATGCGTCAAGATAATTTCACCGCCCGGTGGCAAGAGTCGATGTTCGGCGATGCTAACAGGGCGGAGCAACCCTGGCGCGATGGGTGCTAGAACCGTGCGCCCATTCGGCCCAATTTTGAGATACAACCCGTGATCCGCAGGATAGTCACCCCCCAAGAGATGCGCCCCCACCGATGATAAGCCAATATTGCCAGGTTCAGCGCGCGTCAAAATGATCTCACGAATCTTCGACTCCTCCCAAATGGCACGCGACGCAATAAACGATTCGGCATAGACCACCGCATCCACGAGCGCTGCCGGTGGAAATGGGCATGATCGGCACATTGCCACAGACCTTAGCTACCATGCGATTGGTGCCATCGCCGCCTAACGTCACCAGGCAGCTGACGCCACTGTCCACCATCATTTGGGTGGCACGACGTGAATCTTCTTGGTTAAAACGCGGTTCCATCGCTAAATTGGCCGCCTCTATCTTTAGCGTAATCCCATCTAGCGCGCGCAAGCCAATCCCAAAGCGATCGGGCATAAACAGCACACGCTCAACGCCCACCGCCTCTAGCCCAAGCAGAACGCGGCGCACGATGCTGGCTTTTTCTTCATTGTCAAAGACTGAACCATGCGCCACCAGCCGCCGAATGTCTTTGCCGGAGGCTGGATTGGCAATAATCCCCACTGTAATCATAGCTATTCCATAGATGCTGTTTCAAACCGGATACGCGGCCACCGGGGCGGCTTATCGATTTAGCTTCGATTCCAAAACCGCACTGTCAACCAGATCACCGCAATTAAGACCAGACAAATCAGCAGCAGGCGCTCTGGGTTGGAGAGGCGGGTCCAAAGCCAAGCCAACACAAAGCTGGCGACAACGATACCCACCAGCACAGCAATTGTTCCCAGGCCCGTGATCCAGCCAGATGAGACAAACGTTGAAACGATTTTGGTCGGCACCAGCCGCTCGGTTGTCGCATTGGCTGCGGCGGTGGCGGTGGCGCTCAGATAATCAAAATCGGCTTCCACCGTGACAAAGACGACCGTGGGCACCGGCAGCGATGGTGCCAAATTTATCGTGATCGAAGGCGCCTGTTGGACCGAGAACGCTGGCGCCACGGACTGGGCCTCGGCGGTTTGTGTGGCGGCAACGTCGATCGAACTGCTCGCGATGGCGGTTAGATTGATAGCGGCTTGCGCGGTGGCGGTAGCCGCCTGGCTCACCAGCGCGGCTTGGGTCGCCACGCTCGCGTTAATGGCCTCTTGCGCGGTCTGGGTTTGTTGGGCGGCCAGGGCATTGGCCGTCGCAGCCGCATCAGCGGTCGGCGGAATGGGGGTTGTGGTGGCGGCTGGGTAACAGATATTCAATGCCACCTCGTCTAGATAGGCCCACGTCCGCGCACCATTGCCATCGTTAAAGACATTAAAATAGAGATAGAAGGTCTGGCCGCGGAAGGCCGTCACATCGATTGCTTCTTGTTGCCAAGTAGTCTCGTTGCTCAGGACACGTTTGAGCACTTTGAGCACTTTGCCACTGGGCGCCAATAAAATAACCTCCTGGCGATCCGAAGACCCACTGGGATTGGGATCGCCAGCCTGTTGGGTCTGATAGAGGTGCCACCAACGCAACTCCGCCGTCTGGACATTGCTAGGGATCGTGACCAGCTGGCGGATTGACGAGTAGGTCACGCGATCGGGGCCGCCATCTTCGGGAGGATGCCCTAACTTCATCGAACGCGCGCCGGCTTGGTGCTGCCCACCGGCATAGTAAGGTGGCACGGGGTCTTCACCGCAGATCCAATTACTATCGGTCTCAAAACCACCGTTGAGCGCAATGTTAAAACAACCGACCGGCGGTGGCGGCAAAGGCGTGGCTGTCGGCGGCAAAGGTGTGATGGTGGGTGTCCAGACAGGTGTGTTGGTGGCAGTGGCTGGAACGACAGGCGTGAAGGTTGACGTAGGCGTAATCGGCGTCACAATGGGTGGGCAATATTCGATTTCAACATTGTCGAGATACATCCAGGTGCGCGCCGGCCCCCCGGTGTTGCGCACGCGAAAGCGCAAACTGATCCATTGCCCAGCGAGGCTGGTTAGATCCGCGTCTCTTTGACGCCAGTTCGGGCTGGTTGTCGAGCTGGTTTCATGAGCGTTTAGAACTTGAAAGACCTGCGTGGTGAAGGCCAGCGCCGCACTGGTGTTGGCATAATAGATTTCTGCCTGTTGGCGATCTGTGTCCAGCGCGTCTTCGTAAAAGGGCAAATAGTGAAAATGCAGCGCAATCCGTGTGGCGGCGGCCGGCAATTGAAACGCCCTGTAGCGTACTTCGCTGATGCTGGGATCACTGGAAGCTCCCAGTGCATCGCTCAGCACC
>JAPLGZ010000636.1 GCA_026389895.1 Chloroflexota bacterium
TGACCTTACGCAGCGCGAGCGCGATGTATTGGAGTTGATGGTCAAAGGGCTAGACAACCATGTGATCGCTGACACTTTAATTGTCAGCCGCTCGACTGTAAAATTTCATGTGAGTAATGTCCTCTCTAAACTCCATGCCACCAGCCGCACCGAGGCCGTGGCGATTGCCCTCCAAAATAACCTCGTTTCCAAATCGCATTAACGCGTTTGCCAGTTTCGTCGCCATTATACAGGGCGCGCCAGTGGCCATAACGCTTGTGGTCAAACGTTTTGCCTGGTCACCTGACCAGGCAAAGAACTCGTCCGGTGACGAGTCTATCTTCTCCTCTCCTTGCCGGTGTAGATCGGCAACCTCGGTCTTATACTAGAGGCTGTCCTAGTCATATAGGACCACAAAGCATAACCCTTAGATGTCTATGCGGGCATGTCTATCCATCTGCCGCATAGATGGCGAACGCTTTCACACGAGAACAAACCGGCTGGTGGCAGAAATGACCAGGGGTACCCACGACGGGGCGGATAAGAGATCATCATAAAGGAGAAAATATGAGCAAGGAACTAGGGCTGTGGATTGATCATCGCAAGGCCGTGATCGTCAAGGTCGCCGACGAAGGGGAAGAGATTAAACGAATCAGTTCAGACGTGGAGCGACATGGCCGTTTTTCGGCTAATTCAGAAGGCTCGCCCGAAGACCGGCGCGACCACCGCGTTGGTGAATATCTCCACCACTATTATGCCGAGGTCATTGCCGCGATTCGCGATGCCGACTCGATTCTAATCTTAGGGCCTGGTGAGGCGAAAGGTGAGCTTGAAAAAGAGCTCACGCATGAAAAACTCAATGGGCGAATTATTGGCATTGAAACCACCGATAAGCTGACCGAGCCGCAGATTGTGGCCAAGATTCGCCAGCGCTTTCTAAAATAGCGACTAGGGTTGCCCCCCTTGCCTGGCTGCTTTATGCAACAGGCAGAGAAGATTTGATGTAGAGAAAAACAAGGACTGAGCGCGAACCGACAGGACGCCCAGTCCTTGTTTTTTTCTACATCAAGGTAGTCGCCTCACACTATGCTGATGCGGGATGAAGAAAAGCCTTAAAGCCACCTGTTACCCGACACTGGCAGGTTGAAATTGCGCCTCGCAGGCGGGCCGCCGGTCCTTGAATGGCCCGCGAAGGTGTCGGGTTGTCAGAAAAGTAACCAGAGATTTTGAAGCTACCTAGCCTAATGGCCAGCGCATAAACTAACCAGCGTACCAGTGGAACAACCCGACAGATGAGTGGGCCTTCAGGTCAATTGGTAAGCTAGGATATAGCAGAGCCACGGCTCACCTGGATTGGGGAAGCCGTCGCCCAGTTTTTATCAGTTTAAATCTCGGCTACCGGCAGCGCTAGAACTCGGCTGGCGTATGCAGATGATTTCTTCGCCAAGTATCGACCGGAAACAAGGAGAGTACTATGTATAAGACAATTTTGGTGCCGCTAGATGCGTCGAAGCGTGCCGAGACAATTTTCCCCCATGTGGAAGCGCTTGCTCAGAAGTTTGGATCCCAACTTGTTTTGCTGCAAGTGGTGGAGCCCATGCTTTCTACGGTCGAAGTAGGTGGCATGGTTCCTTATTATGATCCTGAGATCATGACCCGCTGGCTGGCCGAAGCGAAAACTTATCTGGAAGGTGTACAAGGCGAACTACACAAGCGCGGCATTGGGGCCAAAGTTGTGGTTGAGAGTGGATCCACCGTGTTCTCAATTCTGGCAGTGGCCAAGCGCGAAAATGCCGATCTGATTGCCTTGGCCAGCCACGGGCGTACAGGGTTGGCCCGTGTCTTTTATGGCAGCGTCGCCGCCGGCATCCTCAATCAAACAGATCGGCCTTTATTGCTGACCCGCGCGCAGGTGTAGCCAAGCAACAGGAAAGCCGTCGCTTTGCCTATAAACACAAAGATGAGCATCGCGGTGAATTGGGGCGAGTGCAGCCGATAATTTCCAAGCCACAATGATCAGACGCGCAAGAGCTGATCGCTCTAACTTGGCATAAAATAGCCGTTTTAAATGTAAGGAGGAATCCATGAAACTTCAAGGGAAGGTCGCGATTATCACTGGCGCTGGATCTGGCATGGGGCGCGCGATGGCCATTCGTTTTGCGGCAGAGGGCGCCAAGATCGTTGCTGGTGATTGGAATGGCCAGCGACTAGATGAGGTGGTCGCCACTATCCAAGCCAGTGGGGGCGCAATTGTTGGCGCAAAGGGCAATATTGCTGACCAAGCTACCGCAGAACAGCTTGTTGATCTGGCCATCAGCACTTATGACCGCGTAGACATTCTATGTAACAATGCTGGCGTGATGGACTATATGCAGGGCGTCGGCGAACTATCCGATGACATTTGGCGGCGT
>JAPLGZ010000482.1 GCA_026389895.1 Chloroflexota bacterium
AGACAAATTGGCTGAGAAAGAAGGTGGCGCGCAGATCGACGCTGATCACCCGTTCCCAATCGGTGGGGGTGGTTTCTAAAAATGGCTTGACAAAATTGATGCCAGCGTTGTTCACCAAACCGTCAACGCGGCCAAAGTGGCTGACGGTCGTGCTGACGAGTTGGCGCAATTGGGCGTCGTCGGCGACGTTACAGGTGGCGGCCAGCGCGTTTTCGCCCAGACTTTGCGCAACCGTCTGCGCCGCATCGCCGCGGATATCGGCAATTACCACGTTGGCGCCTTCGCGGTAACAGACGCGCGCAATGCCTTCCCCCAAGCCACCGCCGGCGCCGGTGACAATGATCGTTTTATCTTTGAGTAACATGCGGTTTCCTTCTGTTTAGATCCGTCAATTTTGCCAAAGGGTTATAGCGCCTTGGGAATTTCATAGTTTAGTTGCCAAATTGAATGGGCTGGTGGTGGTTTGTTGGGGCCATATTGCATGGTCTTAAACGCTGGCAAATGGGGCAGCACTTCATTCGCCCAGAGTTGCTCAATGTCCATAAAACTGAGCGGCTTGCGCGTCTTTGGCTTATGTTGCTCATAATCAGCGAGCAATTCTGTGGCCTTTTCGCCCAGCCAGCGCACTTCGTCGGCCACCATTCGCTCGCCAATGCGCCGGTCGGCTTCACGCGCATTCGGCCCCATCGCAAAGTGGGGATGGGGTACATCTGGGGTAGGAAAACGCGAGACATCCACACAATCGGGTTCAACCGCCCAGAGCAAGGATGTTTCGACCTTGCCGGCATGATCACCCGTGGCTTTGCCGTCCTCGTCGAAGCCCGGCTGATTGGCTTCAAAATCGGGCAGACCATAAATGCGCATGGCAAAATGCGGTTGCAAAAGCTCGATCAACGTCTTGAGATCTTGCCAATTGGGGCCATAATGCCCCGTCAACAAGATCGCGGCCTGAAAACCGAGCGCATCCGCCGCACGCAAATGATAACAGACATTCTTAAAATGCACCCAAGGCGGCACCGCCGTCAGCCAGGGGCGCGCCTCGCCAGACCATTCGGAGGCCCAGGCACCATAGAGACCAATTTCGTGAATATGCCAGTAGTCTGGCGGCGCAACGATGCCACCGTGGCTTTGGGCCGCCCGGCAACAGATCGCATGCGCCTTGAGCGCGTCTAGGCCAAGCGTATTTTGTGGCCCATGTGGTTCACAGAGCCCATAGGCAAAATAGATCACAGGACAGACTGCGATGGCGGCTTCGAGTTGATCGGGAAACATCCGTTCCCAGCGTACTTCGGGCATAGAGCTCTCCTTTACGAGGGTTCAGGTGGTGCTAAGCAACGGTGAAAGCACGGGCATCCACGTAGTCACGGGTCTCTAGCGCTGCTACCGCAGGTTAGAGACCGGTTCACGGTGATTGAAAATGATCTCTAGATTTGTGCAGGTGAATGCAGCACATTGGGCAGAGAATGAATTCTCGTTCGAAAGATCAGGTGACCTGAGCGAGGCATGCCCAGCTAAAATCTAACCTGGCAAATCATTTACAACTCTCAATCGAGACAGAATCCGCATACATGGCCGTTTTACCGTCACTGCCATTGTTATAGACACCGAGGATCAGCCGAATGAGCTGGCCTTTGAGCGGGGTCAAGTCATATACAATCGGTTCCCAGATTTGAGCATTGCTGATCCCAAAGAAGACACGGCGTGGTCGGCCATGTTGCGGATCAGCGATCAGGTATTGGAAATCGCGAGTAGTGGCGGTGCTCGCGCGCCAGACGGATGCCTTCAACGTGAGCGTTTTGACATTGGCGGGTAAGCGAATCAATTGATACGCAGTGCTAAAGCTAAACTTATTCGCATCGCTGTCCACGAGTCCCAAACGCAGGCTTGTTGCCCCCTCAAAAGCACTATCGCTGCTATACGCGCCCGAATGACGCGTGACGGGGAGTCGCCAGCCCGTGCGCTCTTCAAAATTGCCATTGACCACTAATTGTTGACAACCGCTTGGTGGCGGGGTCGTGGTGATGGGTGGTGTT
>JAPLGZ010000672.1 GCA_026389895.1 Chloroflexota bacterium
TGTTCTATCCACTAATTCTGGCGCCGCATTTCAACCAACGAAAAGATCACGAGCACGGCCAATAGCGGCAACATCGCCAGCGAAACGGCGGCGCCCATCCCTAGTTGACCAATATTCAAAGCATAGTTATAGCTCAGCAGACCAAAGACGAGGGTGGCGTCGCGCGGTCCACCTTGTGTCAACAAATAGGGCAATTCAAAGTCTGACAGGGTGCTGATCGTCGAAATCAAAACGACAATAATCACGACCGGCACAATTAACGGAAAGGTGATGCGCCAAAAACGTTGCCAGGCGTCCGCGCCATCCATCTTGGCTGCCTCGAGCAATTCCTCGGACACTGTCTGAATCGCAGCCAGAAAAGTGATGGCAAAAAAGGGCACGCCGCGCCAGACATTGAGGAAGATCAACGACATCATGGCCCAAGTCGCATCGACCAAAAATGGTAGACTGTTGGTGATCAACCCCCAACGTTTCAACAATATATTAATAATGCTGTTGGCTGGATCTAACATCCACCACCAGGCCAATGTGCTGAAGACCGTAGGAATAATCCACGGCAGCAAAATCAAGGCCGTCACCGTGCGCTTGCCAAAGAATTGCCGATTCAGCAGTTGGGCCAGGGCCAGCCCACCCACAAACTTCAGCACCAGTGAACCAGCCGTATAGATCAATGAATTTTTTACAGTCAGCCAAAAACGCGCCGAAGCCGCCAATTTGCCAAAATTATCGAACCCAACAAAGACCGCATCGGCCCCCAAACTCTTGCGGGAGAGACTGAGCGAGATCGCCATTACAAAAGGATAGGCTAACACGATCAGCAGAAAGATAAAGGCTGGGCCGATCAACAAATAACCTAACGCCGCTTCACTCTCCCACCATCTTCGCTTATACGCCACCGGTTGCTTAACTATCGCCGGCCTGATCTGCACTGAACTTTTCGCCACGACCACCTCCGTTACGGGGGCTGGGTAAGGTAAGGACGATCAACCTCTTCATTCCACCTGACGTTACGCAGTAACAACAGTTACCCAGAGCACGCAGAGAACCCCCCGAGTCCGCACAGAAAAAGCCAATCGCTCTGTTCTTTGTCTGGGGTTATTTCTCTGGGATTGTTTCTCCTCTGTGCACTCTGGGTAGCCGCTTTTCCCTACGCCGATTGGGCCTGAATATCCTTGATCTCTTGCAGCGTAGCGGCGAGCGCGGCGTTGGCATCGCCACTGGTGCAGGCAGCCGAGAACATTTTCGGAATCACCACTTGTGTCTGCATGGTGGCGGCGGCGGCATTGGGGAAGGGCAACGAGAACCCATTCAGTCGACCGATGGCCCCGACTGTGCGCACTGCGGCCAATTTGGGATCTTCCGGCCAGATCGGCTTGTCGTCATAGGCCGCGGTGGCGGGAATCAGATAGCCATTGCCGAGTTTTAGAAAGTCGCCATAGGTTTTAATGCTAAAGAAGTCACGCATGAATTTCTGCGCAGCGTCGAGTTCTGCGCCCTGGGTGTAATTGAGCAAAATCATCTCGGCGACACCCGTATAACCGTAACGTCCACCTGGCCCTTCTGGCGGCGCGACGTGGTTCATGTTTTTGGCAACATCCGGCGCATTTTTCAAAGCGGGGGTATAAATGCTATTCACATTGTAGGTCATGGAAATCTGCCCAGCCAGAAAAGCCTGATTGTTCGAGGCTTCCTGATACGAGGTCACGGCTGGATCACAGGTCTCTTTGTACAGTTGGATGGCGAAATTGAGCGCATCCACCGTGGCTTGTGACTCTAGCGCCACCGTGCCGTCATCATTCCATTCTTTGCCGCCAAATGACCACAAGAGCGTCAAACAGGCCGCGACACCGTCTGCTGGTGACTGCTCTGACATCGTCCAACCATAGGGATGACCCTTCTCTTTCAACTTGCGTCCGGCTTCCAACGTCTCAGCCCATGTATCGGGGAATTTATCGTAGCCGACTTCCTTGTACCAATCCTCGCGATAGTTGACCATGCGCGGGTGTTGACCATAAGGAATCGCCAGCCACTTGCCATCAATCCGGCACTGATACGTGGGTGTGGGATAATAATCACCCTGTTCGGCAATCAAATCTTTGGCAATGTCAGAGACGTCGGCCACGGCTGCTTTGAGCGAAGTGGGGGAATAGTCGATCTGGGCCAGGTTGGCACCTTGCTTGGCCTCAATCGCTGCCGCCAGTTTCTCATTCAACCCTTTGGTGACCAGGTCGATTGTGAAATCGACATTATTTTCGGTGGCCCATTTTTTGCTAAATGCATCAAATGATTGGACTAATTCTGGCACAAACCAGCCGCCACTCAAGAACGTGAGCGCAGCCTTTTGCTTCTCCGGTGCGCTGCCGGCGGGCGCTGAAGCACCTGGGGCGACGCAAGCCGCCAGCGCAGCGGCGCCGATGACTGTGCTCGATAAACGCAGGAAAGTTCTACGACTTAATGGCGCGGTTGGCTTCTCACCGCGTACGTTTGGGGTAGACACGTAATTTTCTCCTTTGATCTTCCTCGTGAAATGAAATTGAGCACCAGCACAAGACGCGCCGATGGAAACGCCTGATCAATCATGAAAAGTGATTTGGCTAGGCAAACTCCAGCATAAGATTGTATTGCCTGCTTTGACACATAATTGAACCTACGGGCATTCTAGATGCCAATGGCTGATTGGGATGCGCAATCTCGGTGGGGTGGGGAGCCGAGTATTATACTGTATATTGTATACCAAG
>JAPLGZ010000611.1 GCA_026389895.1 Chloroflexota bacterium
CGAGCATGAATGGTATAAATCGATTTACGACTTTTATACAATCGATGGCACGCTGGCGTTGGCCAAACAGTTACGCACGTGGAAGGGCGGACGATTGGTCGTCAATGTGGTTGAGAATCCCATCAAATGCCCAGTCGCGCCGTTGGAATTTCTGATGTTGGCTGATTGTTTTTTTCAAGAACAAGGCATTCGTGATCGCGTTGAAATCACCTATGCAACACCGCTATCCGGTGCGTTCACAAAACCAATTGCCGCAAAACACCTCGGCGCGTTGCTTGAACAGAAAAACATTAAAGTCGTGCCAGATTTTGTGATCGAGCGGGTTGATCCCGACGCCAAAAAGATCATTGCCTATGACGAACAGACCGTTGATTACGATCTGTTGGTAAGTATTCCGCTCAACAAGGGTGACGATGTGGTGGCCCGTTCTGGCCTAGGCGACGAGCTAAACTTTATCCCTGTCGACAAACACACCTTTCTCTCGCCCAATTATGCCAACATTTTTGTGTTAGGGGATGCAGCCGCGGTGCCGGCTTCTAAGGCTGGTTCAGTTGCGCACTTTGCCGTGGATACCTTTGCCAAAAACTTTCTGCGCTACATCGATGGGTTAGAACTCGAGCCCCTATTTGACGGCCACGCCAACTGCTTTATCGAATCCGGTTTTGGCAAAGGGCTGCTCATCGACTTCAACTACACGACCGAGCCATTACCCGGCAAATATCCGTTGCCCGGCATAGGCCCCTTCACGTTGCTCGAAGAGTCGGAGATGAACCATTGGGGCAAACTGATGTTCCGTTGGATGTATTGGAATATTCTGCTCAAAGGCCAGGAATTACCGTTACCGGCGCAGATGAGCATGGCCGGCAAGTGGCGCTAGGAGGCATGGCATGGAACAGGCATTGATCGATCTAAATGGCAAGCTTGATGCGCTAACCGCCCAAGTTGCCTACCTCACAGAGCAAGCCCATAAGGCCGAATATCAGCGCCAGGAACGGGCTGAGTTTATGCAGGATGTGATGCCGATCATGAACGGGGCGTATGCCCTGACGGTTGAGCAACTCGATGAAGTGAAACAATATGTCGAACTGGGCGATTGGCTCAGGCTGGGCAAGCGCCTGTTGCGCAATGGCCCGAACATCGAAAAGCTGCTTGAACAGCTAGAGAGCGTTTCGGATTTGCTCGAAGGGATGGGGCCACTGAGCAACGCGGCGTTCGACAAGACCGTCGATACGCTGCAAGACATGGAGCAGCGCGGGTACTTCACCTTTGCCAAGGGGAGTATGCAGATCATCGACAATATCGTCACCTCGTTTGGCGAGGAAGATGTCAAGCGCTTGGGCGACAACGTGGTGCTCATCCTTAACACCATCAAGGAGATGACCCAGCCCCAGATTATGGGCTTTGTCCGCAACTTTGTCGCCAATGTGGAACTGGAAACTGCGAAGCCGGTTAATACGTCACTCCCGGCGCTACTCGGCCAGTTGCGTGATCCCAATGTCCGGCGTGGCCTGGCGCTAACGATGCGCGCCCTGCATGTCATTGGCGCGCAAACCCAGGCAACGCAATCGCCCAATCGCTAAAAGATTGCGCGATCAAGCGATTAGAGATTAAGTGATTAGAGACTATTGACCAACCAAGATCGTAGGAGGATCGTTTATGACAACTCGTGTAATTGCCAACAAAACTGTTGCCGTCAATGATGAAGGCTTTATGATCAATCCCGCTGAGTGGACAAAAGAAATCGCCGTGGAGTTGGCCAAGGAGGAGAGCCTACCCGAGTTGACCCCAGAGCACTGGAAAGTGATCGAATTTTGCCGCAAGGACGGCTTAACCAGTGGCAAAGCACCCACGTTGCGCCGGATCACCAGCACAGCCGGTGTGACGACCAAGGAGATGTTCGCCCTGTTTCCCAAAGGCCCCGCGAAGAAGGTCGCCCGTATTTCAGGGCTGGGCAAGCCGGAAGGCTGCGTTTAAACAGGTTGTAGAATCAGCATCAATGGTTGGCTGAAGCAGTAATCAGTCATTGGTATTCGGTAATTAGCCATTGTTAGGCTATAGCATCCGGTCGGTTCATAACCACTGACCACTCACTGATTGCCACTGCAGCCAACTCAATAAAAGGAGTGATTCCGATGAGTGACGAAACCCGCAAAATCGCCTTTATCTGTTCTAAAGGCACCCTAGATATGGCCTATCCAGCCTTGATCATGGGCTGGGCAGCGCTGGGCAATGGCATTGATGTGACTGTCTTCTTCACGTTCTGGGGTATGGACATGATCACAAAGGATCGGGTAGACCATCTTGAGCTTGCGCCAGTTGGCAACACGAGCATGAAGATGAGTATGATGGGCATGCATACCGGCAACTTGGGCATTCCGAATATTCTTGGCATCTTACCTGGTATGACAGCGTTTGCCACTAAGTTAATGAAAGATAAGATTGCGGCGCTTGAGGTTCCGCCGGTCAGCGAATTCTTGCAGATGATGGCCGACGGTGGCGCCAAACTGTATGCCTGTAAGATGTCAGTCGACCTGATGGAGTTGAAGAAGGAAGATTTCATTGATGGCGTGCAGGCCATTGTCACGGCCGCCGATTTTATGGATATGACCGAAGGGGCACAAATGGTCTTTATTTGAATCAAGCATGGCAACCACATGCAAAGGCGCCGATAGCGCAAAATCTACATCGATGCACTGGTTTTCTTTGCGTGCGATTGCTGTTGGTGTGCGTAAGCCATATCAATATGCAACAAAGTGCTTGGCTCTCTGCAAGAGCATCTTATAATCAAATGGCCCGGCTGGATACCCAGCCGGGCCATTTGTTAGCGCTTTTTTAACGCGCTTCATTACTACCTTTCTTACCTTTGCAATGTCTGTCAACATTATATAATGCTTTCAATAAGAGGCGGGAAAGGTCCATAAAGGTCTTGGCCGAATAAAACTTTGCGTTGAAAACAATCGAGGGTTATATGACGCAACCTGTTGATCTAACGACATCCGACATGCTGCTCCGTCTGCTCGTTGCCGCCGTGATCGGCGGGATGATCGGCTATGAGCGTCGTCTGCATAGTAAATCAATTGGCGTCGCTGGCATGATGTTGGTGGCGATTGGCAGCGCCAGTTACATGCTATTGGCCAGACATCTCGCCACCACCGATCCCGCGGCAATTAGTCGAGCGCTGCAAGGGCTATTACAGGGGATTGGCTTTCTGGGTGGCGCCGTGATCTTCAAGACCGGCACGGATGTTCGTGGCATCAAAACCGCGGCGTCGATTTGGATTACCGGCGCGATTGGCTTGGCGATTGGCACTTGGTTTTGGGGATTGGGGGTGATTGTCGGCTGCGCCACCGCCCTCATTTTGTTGATCGCCGATCTTATTCCAGAGCGCCCAACGCCAGTTGAAGACGAAAAGGCCAAAAGTGAGCGTTCCAACTGGCGCGAAAAAGAGTAGATAGATAGAGGCTAGAAGGGAAAGTAATCATCCAATACAACCGCAAAGAACGCAATGCGCGCGAAGGAAATCCACTTCGCGCGCATTGCGTTCTTTGCGGTTAAAAATCTTTCTTCTGCTTTATCTTAGTACAACAAAGCAGAGTGTTAATTGACAAGCGAATGACACTTTTAGGGATTCGCCAATGCTGCCACGCTGGCAAGAAAGCTTTGTGAATCACTAACCCAGCCAAAGATACCACCCTGGGCCTTGATCACCGCAAGGGCGGCGGTATGCCGCTCTGGGCTATATGATGCTACACAATCTTGTAAGATAATGGCATTGTACCCTTGGTCGTTGGCCGCAATCACAGTTGCACTACAGCAGACATCCGTGGTGACGCCAGCCACAATTAAATTTTTGATCGACTTTTCGTGCAAAATTTGGCCCAGGTCCGTGGCATAAAAGGCGTTTTTGCCCGGCTTGTCGATCACAATTTCGCCAGCCAACGGCGCCACTTCGTCGATAATGCCATGCCCTTCTTCGCCACGAATCAAGATACGCCCCATCGGCCCCAGATCGCCAATGCGCGTCCCTGGCGCCCAGCGCGTCAATTTGGTTGGCGGACAATCGCTGAGATCAGGCAGATGGCCCTCACGCGTATGGATGATCAACATGCCCAGCGCCCGTGCTGCGGCTAACACAGCTTGCAGGGGGGCAATCGTACGCTGCAACAGCGTGACATCGTTGCCCAAAAACGCCCCAAAGCCGCCAGGAACGAGGAAATCTTTTTGCATGTCGATCACGATCAACGCCGTTTCGGCCAAATCAAGTTCAACGGGAGCAGGTTCGGCTTGCATAAGAATCTTTTGCATGATAGCTTCCTCTATAAAACCCGCCCAAGGCTTCGGCCCTGAGCAGGTGATCACGCGAATCAGTTTTTAATTGCTCAATATAGGTTAGAAAAAACGATTACACAGAGTACGCTGAGAAAAAGCTAAAACAGAGACTCACAGAGAGAAGATCCAACATTGCAGTTGTTATTTTCTCTGTGAGTCTCTGTGCCTTCTTCGTATGCTCTGCGTAACGATTTTACTTACTTCGTCTGCCCAATCACACCCTTCACCAGCCAGTCGGTCGTATCTAACAAGTCGATGCCACCGGCTTCGCCTTCTTTGATTTTCACATTGCCTTCGTTATCCGAGATCGGGCCAGCAAAGATCTTGAGCTTGCCGCTAATCAGATCGGCTTTCTTTTGGGCAATCAGATCGACGACATCTTTTGTCACAGCGGGGCCAAAGGGGGCAAGCGTCAGGAAATCGCTCTCAACGCCACCGCGAATATGCTCGCTTTTCCATTTGCCGTCCATCACGGATTGCACCAAACGGGTGTACAACGGGCCCCAGGTATAGGCGACACCGGTGACCCAGCCTTTGGGGGCAAATTTTTCGAGCGCCGAAGAGTGAAAACCAATGGCATAGATCCCGCGCTTCTCGGCAGTTTGCACCACGGTGATCGGCGAATCGACGATCATGGTCACCACGTCCACGCCAGCGTCGGCCAGGGCATTGGTGGCGGCGGCTTCCTTGGTCGGATCTACCCACGAACCGTTAATCACCAAGGTGGTCTCGACCGCCGGATTCACCGATTGGGCGCCCAGTTCAAAGGCGTTGACCGAAGCCAACACGTTGGGAATTGGGAAAGCGGTGATAAAACCGAGCTTGTTGCTCTTGGTCACTTTGCCGGCGGCGATGCCAGCC
>JAPLGZ010000415.1 GCA_026389895.1 Chloroflexota bacterium
CGTTACGCACTCGCTGGGGCCTTCGTAGCGCTGGGATTGTCGGTGGGGTGACGGCTAGCTTGATCGTGGGCGTCTTTGGCAGTTATGCTTACTGGTATTTTGTGTATAATCAGGTGGAAATCTACCGAACTTGGGATCTGAATCATCCGGCTGGTTTTTGGACACCCTATGATCAGCCCGATGATCGCTCACTCTTTGGCTTTCCAATGCAAAATGGCTGGAAGACGGTGGGTATGCTCTACGCCGATGGCGTGTTGCAGGGAGCGTACGAAACCAATGATGTCGATGATTGGGTCACGGATTGGTATGTGCCAGGCGCCGAGCGTTGTCTGCGTGAGCAGCGCTATTTTGTCCTGGCCGATTCGCTGGAACATAAGAGCCAGGCGCGTAAACTAGAACTATTAAAAAGCTTGCAACAAGACTATCAGCTGTTGGGGACAGTGTTGGTGAACGGGCAGCCACGCCTTCAGATTTATCAACGGGGCGGCGTGGTTGCTGCGCCGAAGATTTTCGACAGTGCGCTCTATGCGCAACGTTTTGATCGTATCCTGTCAAGCCCCTGGTTGGCCCTCGATACGCCAATTGTTGAACCGGCACCGGCCCAGCCTTTGCATGTACGTCTTGGTGACACGATCTGGTTGGAAGGGTATACGCTGGATCGCACGCAGGTGCAACCGGGTGGTCTGCTCAATTTGACCCTCTACTGGCGTACGACCCAGCGGCTCGAACAGAAATTGACTGTTTCAAACCAAGTGATTACGTCGGACCAGCCACCGGTAATCGGGGGTCAAATTACCGGCCAACCCGGCTGTGAAACAATGCCCACTGATGATTGGGCGGTGGGCGAACTGATCGCCGATCATTACCGCGTGCCAGTTGCGCCCAGTGCGCTTCCCGGTGACTATCAGCTTGTGACGAGTATGGTTGAGCCCAAGAGTGGCCAACCAGTGGTGGTTTATGGGGCAGGCAAACAAGCAACCGGCTCTGTCGTTGTGTTAACCCATCTTCAAGTTGTTGCAGGACAATAGCAAGGAAGTTATGAATTTCATACAAAGGTATCTTCGTATCCGACAAGGCTGGCTTGGTGGCGTTGTGGTTAGCCTCGCCATCCTGCTCTGGCTGAGTGGCGGCTCAACGGCCGTGGCCAATTGTTGTCTGGCGCAGGCCACCATCCCAGGCGCACCAGATAATCCGCTCTTTTTGCCACTGGTCAGTAATATCTACAACGAAACCCTGCCTGGGACACCGCCCCAACTACCGCCAGTCTTTATCTCAGAATTTGGCGCGGCCAATCAAACCATTATCAAGGATGAGGATGGTGAAAGTTCGGACTGGATCGAAATTTTCAATGCCGGTACGCAGGCGATCAATCTGCAAGGTTGGCGTTTGACCGATAATCCCAAAGATCTGGCCAAATGGAAGTTTCCCAACGTCGTGGTGCCTTCCGGTGGTTATCTGCTGGTCTTTGCCTCGAACAAAGATCGGACAACGGATCTGGCCCATCTGCATACAAACTTTAAATTGACGCGTTATGCGGGTTATCTGGCCTTGGTCAAGCCAGACGGCACAAGTATTGCCTGGGAATATGTGAGCCAAGAACAATATCCCGATGTCTCGTATGGCATTGACGCCGCCGGCTATGCGCGTTATTTCCGACGCCCGTCGCCTGGCGCGCCCAACGGCACGGCCAGCGAAGATACGACGCCGGCGCTTAGTGATGTGCACCACCAGGCCGAGCCAATTCGCACGGGCGAGAAGTTAGTCGTGACCGCCGTTGCCGCAACGCCAAGCCCGGCGTTCCAGGTCTGGTTACATTATCGGGTAATGTTTGGGGCTACCGTCGATCTGCTCATGTATGATGACGGTTTGCATGGCGACACGGGGGCCAACGACCATATTTATGGCGCAGCGATTCCTGCCAGCGCGTATACCACCGGGCAAATGGTGCGTTATTTTGTCACCGCCACGGATAATGCCAATCGAACGGCGCGGCTGCCACTCTTTTTGGATCCTACCGATAACGCCGAATATTATGGGACCGTGATCCAGCCAGACTATACCGGCAGCCAACTGCCCGTTGTGCATTGGTTTGTCAATGATTACGCGGCGGCCAACAAAGATATTGGCACGCGAGCGTCGCTCTATTACGCGGGTGAATTTTATGATAACGTTTTTGTGCGCCAGCGCGGTGATTATACGCGCCAATTCGAGAAGAAGAGTTATAAGTTTGACATGACGGCGGATCACCCGTTGCTCTTTTCTCCCGACGAGCACCGCGTAAGCGAGATCAACTTAAACAGCACTTACACCGATCGCGACTATATTCGGCCTGTGTTGGCCTGGGCAACCTACCGTGATGCTGGGGTGCCCTATAGTATTAGCTTCCCTGTGCGGATGCAACGCAATGGGAACTTTCACAGCGTCGCGATCTTTGTCGAACAGCCGGACAAAGATTACCTGGAACGCCAGGGCTTAGATCCCGACGGCGCGCTCTATAAGATGCACACGACCATGGGCGCGGGCACTAGTGGTGGATTTGAGAAGAAAACCCGTGCGAATGAAGATGTGAGCGATTATCAAGCGTTTCGCTCGCAACTCTTTCTACCCGCAGACGCCCGGCGGCGCTTTTTATACGACAATGTGAATCTGCCCGAAGTGATCAACTATCTGGCCGCCACGGCCATCATGCACGACAACGATGCCATCACCAAGAATTATTATCTCTACCGCGATTCTGACAATACAGGTGAGTGGCAAATTTTCCCGTGGGATAAAGATCTAACCTTTGGCCGCATGTATGTCGAAACCTTGCTCAGTGCCAAAGTTTGGGCCGACACCGATCCCTACGGCCATCCCTTGTTTGGCAATGCCGCCTATGCCAGGTTTGATGACAAGTGGAATCAACTCGTAGAGGCGCTCTATGCCGTGCCCCAAATTCGTGAAATGTATTTGCGCCGCTTGCGCACGTTGATGGATCAGCTGTTGCAGACCCCAGAGACCCCCTACGCGCAACGGTATTATGAACCGCGCATTGATGTGCTCTACAACTTGATCAAGCCCGATGTGCTGCTTGATCAGGCCGCCTGGCCGCCCGATTGGGCCAGTAGTCAAAATTTTGACGCGGCAATCAATGGGATTAAGAACGAGTATCTGCCTGAGCGGCGTACGCACCTTTTTCAAACGCATGGGCCGGGCGGTGATGGCGTTGTGCCCGCGGCCCAGCCCGCCACATTCTCGATCAATATTGGTGAGGTCACGTTGGATTACACAACGTCAGCCCACAACCAAGAATACTTTACCCTGGTCAACCCCAATAATTTCGCCGCTGATCTTTCCGGTTGGCGCGTCACAGGCAGCATAGACTATACCTTTCAGCCTGGCGTCGTTATTCCGGCCGGTGGGACGCTCTATGTAGCTGCTAGTTCACCGGGCTTTCGCAACCGACCCACCAGCCCACGTGGGGGCGAAGGGCGTTTGGTCCAGGGGGGTTATGCGGAGCGCCTATCAACTTCCGCCGGGCGTTTGAACTTGCAAAATGCGAATGGCGCACTAATTGCCACGCTCGGCTTTGTGACCCCGTTGAGCGATGCCGCCGGCCACTTGGCGATCACCGAGCTGAACTATCATCCACCCAACGGGTATGGCATTGACGGAGAAGAATTCGAGTTTATCGAATTGAAAAACATCGGCAGCACCGATCTAAACCTGGCCGGCGCGCAATTCAGCCAAGGCATTGATTTTGTCTTTCCGCCTGGGGCAAATCTGCACCCTGGTGAATTCGCCGTGCTCGCGCGCAATCGGACGGCTTTCCAACAGCGCTATCCCAATGTGACGATCATTGGAGAATATACGAAGAAACTGAGCAATGATGGCGAGCGTTTGACGCTGATTGATGCGGTGGGGCGGCGCATCTTTTCCTTTGCCTATGGTATTGCGGCGCCTTGGCCGAGCAGTGCCGATGGCGGTGGTGATACGCTGGTGAATGTGCGACCAGAACAGTGGCCCGATCAGGTGTGTGACTGGCGCGCCAATTCGCAGCTCTACGGTACACCTGGCAAAGACGATCAACCGGCGACAGAGGAGACCTGTCCCTATTCGATCTATTTGCCAGTTGTAACGCATGATTAAGGCTATAAATCATCCATGCAGAATCGCAGTAGGGGCCAGGCCTGCTTGGTCCCATGTGGATCAAGCGAAGGCGTTTATCGACCAATCGTGCCGGTTGAAACCGGCACCTGCTACAGAAAACCGGTTTTAACCGGTTGGCCTGGCCCGTGATTGCGTGGTCGCCAGTGCGTTTTAACGCACTTTTTGTACCAGCCGGTGAATTCATTCACCGGTGCAACCGGATAAATTGTCCATTAGTCCCGTACCTTGATCCACAGGGGCCAGGCAGACCTGGCCCCTACCGTCGGAATTTAGTGTAAAACGAGTAGCACGCATGAAATTATCTGGCTGGCGGTATCTGTTTTTGTTGCTCTTTCTGGTCGCCCTGTTGGCGCCTCGTCTGACGCAACTGAACCACTTTGTAAACAGCGATGAACGTAAATGGTTGGCGCGTTCGGCCAACTTTTACCTGGCGCTGACCCAGCACGATTGGGTAAACACCTATCAGAAAGAGCACCCGGGTGTGACCGTGACCTGGGCTGGCGCGGCTGGTTTCCTATGGCGCTATCCGGCGTATGCGAGCGAAACGCCCGGCGCATTTCTGGGTGAAGATTTGGATCTGGAACATTTTCTGCGCGCTCACGGCCAGCATGAACTCGAGCTCTTGATCGCTGGGCGCGTCTTTCTGATCCTGCTCGGCGCGACGGCTTTAACGCTGGCATTTTTTCTGGCCCAGCGGCTGTTAGGGTTGACGGTGGCCACGGTTGGTTTTCTGCTGATCGCCTTTGACCCTTTTCACATTGCCTTATCGCGCATGTTACACATTGATGGCAGCGAGGCTAATTTTGTCTGCCTGGCTTTGATCGCGTTTTTACGCTATCTGTTGGGCGGACAGCAATGGCGTTACCTGATCACTGCGGGGATTGCGGCCGGGTTGGCCTGGTTGACTAAGGTCCCGGCGCTCTTTCTGGCGCCATTTGTCGGGTTGCTCTTGTTATTAGAATTTGCCCAGACTTGGTGGCAGACGCGCCAATGTAAGGGCGGCGATTTGCTACGGGTGATTGGCCGTGGCCTTGCCTGGGGAGCGATCGGGTGTGCCACGGTGGTGCTCTGCTGGCCCGCCATGTGGGTGGATCCCGTCGGGACGCTGAGCAAGGTCTTTGGCTACGCGTTGATTGAGGCGAATGGGCATGGCAAACCGATCTATTTTGACGGTGAGGTGATCGAAAGTTTTGCCAATCCAGGTGGGCTGCTCTATCCACTCACCTGGCTCTGGCGCACAACCCCGGTGACCCTCTTTGGGCTGCTGCTTGCCCTCATCGCTTGGATCTGGCCGCGCCCGTTTCAACTGCAACCGGTGCTGCGTCGCGCCATGGCCTATCTCGCCCTGTTTGCGGTTGCCTTTCTTGGTTTCATGACCTTAGGCGAAAAACGGTTTGACCGGTATCTGATTCCGATCTATCTACCGCTCGATCTGGTCGCTGCTGCTGGTTGGGTGTTGGCGTTGCAGGGGGTGATAAAATGGCTGCAAAGCGCCAATGGTCGACGTTTTTTACCTACCACCCAGGTCAAGTTAGCCAACGTGGTGATGGGCGCGGCGGCGAGCGCGCTCATTGGATGGCAAGGCGCGTTGGCGTGGGCTGTGGCGCCCGCTTATATGGCCTATTACAACCCGTTGGTGGGGGGTGGCCCCAAATCGCCTTCGGTCATGATGATCGGGTGG
>JAPLGZ010000768.1 GCA_026389895.1 Chloroflexota bacterium
GAGTGAAGATTGGGAGCGCGCCTTTGCCCACGAATTGGGTCACTACCTCTTCTATTTGGATGATAACTATCTGGGCTTCCAGGGTGATCAACTGATCCCGGTCGCAACTTGCACCGGCAGTGCGATGACCGATCCCTATCGCGAGGATTACACCGAATTTCTCTTGCCGGCAGACTGGGGCAGCGGGTGTGCAAATACGCTGGCGGCCCAGACAACCGGGCGCGCCGATTGGGCAACGATTACCCATTTTTATCCGGCGCTCGTCAGTGCTGCCCCCAACCCTGGTCCTAACAATCTGGCCTTGGCCGTGACCCAACTGCGTTTTGTCGAGCCGCCTACGGCAACCACGACCCTGGCCGCGCCGATCTTCTACTTGACCGAACAGGGTGCAGTGGTGGAGCCAAGCGAAAATGCGACCGGTTATCTCTATCAGATTGATCCGGTGACCGGTGAACCGACCCAGGTGGTGGAGTTGGGCAGCCCGCGCTTTGACCAACTGCTGGCCCGTGGCGCACGAATTGGTGATCGCCTCTGCCTCTATGAAGGCGCACGCTTAGGCTGTGAGACAATTGCCGCGGGTGACAACCAACTTACGTTGCGGCGGCTGCCCACCTGGCAACCCGATCTTTTGATCGAACCGATCTCCACCACCGTGATCGGCGTGCGCGTGCCGCTGATCGGCACCGGGCTAGCGGCGACGCAACGACAAGGCAACGGTTGTGACGAAGCAACGCCTTGTCTCCAAGCGCGCCTTTATCCCGCGGATGCCCCGGCCACGGCGGCGATCACCTTGACCGTGGCCAACGGTGTCGCCAGCGGCCAGTTTGTGCTGCCGGCGGGGGCGGTGGCGGGCTATGTACAGCTTTGGGTGGCCGAACCGGCAACACCCAAAGCGCCGCGTCGCGAACTGATCACCGCCTTCGCGCTCGGTGGTAACCCGATTGGGCTGGCAAAACATATCGGGTTAGCCAAGCATATTGGCCTGGCCAAACACATTGGGCTGGCCAAGCACGCGCCGGGTGCTTCGGTGGACGGGCGAGCGCTGCTCTATAGTAAAGATTTGGTTTTGGATGACGGGCAATTTTACGCGCTCCAGACCACCAGCCTGTTGTCCACGACCCTGCCGTGGGCCACGCCGGTTGGGGCCGCCTATCGTCTCTTTGCCCCGGCGCAGATGCCAGGGTTGACGCAGATGTCGCTTGCCTTTAACTATTTGGCACGCGAGGTGCCCGCCGGTGAAGAGACCGGCATCCGCATCTACTATCTGGACGAAGCGAAGCCCCAGGCTGGCTGGCGCTTGTTGGCGACCACGCTTAACACCGACTTCAACATCGCGGTGGCGCGTGTGCAAGGGCCGGGGCTTTATGCATTGATGACCAGTGTGGAGATCCCGCTAAATCAAGGCTGGAATTTGATCGCCTATCCGGTGCGAACGACGCGTCCGGTGGCCGAGGCGCTGCGCTCGATTGATGACGTGTACGCTGCTGTCTATGCCTACGATCCCACCAACTCGGCGACGCCCTACGCCATCTACTGCCGTCGTGACTGTGATGTTCGCCGTCACGCTGGCCATAGCCAACTGGAAGTATTAGAGTTTGGTCGCGGCTATTGGATTTACGTGGATCAGCCCGTTACGCTCTATCTAAGGGGAGAAAATTGAGCCGCGATACGATAGCCGGCGCTTGTCAGCTTGACCTGTGCGCTGCGTCCACTGATCTGTGGACGCAGCGCACTTTTATTTTGCCCATTTTGACCCCTCTTACTTCTCGTCTCGCCTCTCCATACGCCATCCACTAGGAACCCCGGCCTGAATGTAGGGACAGCGGGGTCGAAACCTGCATCTAACCGCCAAAGTAGCGCTCTGGGTCTGAATTACTACATGAAATTAGCGTCATAACTACACTATGTCATTTGCGCTTTTTTTCACTTTATGATATCCTCCTGTTCGTGTCTAAAGAACACTTTGTGGGCGTTTATTGTATAGATACGCATCTACGAGGGAAGAGAGGAGTAGGAGAAGCAGGATGACTCAGATGGATCAGGAGCTTTTGACGGTTATCCAACGCGCCTTGGCCGAAGATATTGGCGATGGCGATGTGACAACCAGCTGTACTGTGCCGCCAACCAGAATTTACACCGGCGAAATGGTCGCCAAAGCAGCGGGAATTGTGGCTGGGCTTGCCGTGGCGCAACGGGTTTTTGAACTGGTGGCCGAAGCGCAAGGTGTTAAGGATCAGGTTCAGTTTTCGCCGACAATCGCGGATGGCGCGGCCGTCAAACGTGGGGATGTGTTTGTCACGGTGCATGGGCCAGGGCGTGTGCTCTTGACCGCGGAACGCACGGCGCTTAATTTTTTGCAGCGGATGTCGGGCATTGCAACCTTGACGGCGTGTTATGTCACCGCCGTACAGGGTACACGCGCAAAAATTTTGGACACGCGTAAAACCGCCCCTGGGTTACGCACCTTGGACAAACAGGCTGTTGCTTTGGGGGGCGGCACCAACCATCGGCATGGCCTGTATGACATGGTGCTGATCAAGGAGAACCACATTGCGGCGGCTGGCGGGATTCGGGCTGCGGTTGAACAGGTGCGGGCACAAGATGCGCGCCACCGCCCTATTGAAGTCGAGGTTCAAACGTTGCTTGAACTTGAAGAGGTCTTGCCGCTACAGGTTGCTCAGGTGATGTTGGACAATATGAACTTGGCCCAAATGCGAGAGGCCGTCCAACTGGTCAACGGACGGGTGCCATTGGAAGCATCTGGCAATGTTTCGTTGGAGACCGTCGCCGAGATTGCCGCGACGGGTGTCGATTATATCTCGGTGGGCAAATTGACCCATTCAGTGGAAGCGTTCGATATCAGCTTTTTACTGGCGTAAGCTCAAATTTTGATTGTCGGTTGGTTTTTTAGCCGCCGCAGGGTGGCTTTGCAACCGTTGCTGCGAATTTATTCGCTGGTTGTTCAAGAGGAAAGGAACGTAAATTATGTCCGCTATTCAAGCGTCATCGGTGCAAGCCACCTACGAGCGCATGAAGGTGCTGTTACACAACGTCGTGCCTGATGTTGAACTGCAAATTAAAGCCGAGTTGGTCTATGAGATCAACCGGTTGAAGATCGAGAAAAACGCGATCATTCTTGGCCACAACTATATGGAGCCGGCGCTCTTTCACACGATCCCCGACTTTGTCGGCGACTCTCTGGCCTTGAGCCGGATGGCGGCCCAGACCGACAAGGATATTATTGTCTTTTGCGGGGTGGAATTTATGGCCGAAACCGCCAAGATTTTGAATCCGAATAAGACCGTCTTGATCCCGGCGCCGAGCGTTGGTTGTTCCTTGGCTTCCAGCATTACGGCCCAGGATGTGCGCGATCTAAAAGCGCAATTCCCCGGCGTCCCAGTGGTCACCTATATCAATACCTATGCGGATGTCAAGGCCGAGTGCGACATCTGTTGTACATCGGGCAATGCGGTCGCAGTGGTCGAATCGTTAGGCAGTGACACGATTATCTTTATCCCCGATGAATATCTGGCGAAAAATGTCGCCCAAGAGACGGGCAAGCGGATTATCATTCCGTCGATGCAGAAGAACGGCGCAACGTCCAACATTCAACTCACCGAACCAGGCACCTATGATTTTATCGGCTGGCATGGGCGCTGTGAGGTGCATGAGAAATTCACCGTTCAGGACATCCAAGCTGTGCGCGCCCAGTTTCCGCTGGTTGAAATTCTTGCCCATCCAGAATGCAGCCCCGAAGTGGTGTCGGCCTCTGATTTTTCGGGCAGCACCACCGCCATGATCCGCCGCGTGGAGACGAGCCAGGCGCCGCAGTTCTTGCTGCTGACCGAGTGTGCCATGGGCGACAATATTATTGCCGCCAATCCCGACAAAGAGATGTTGCGTTTGTGTAGCGTGCGCTGCCCGCATATGAACCAGATCACGTTGGAAGATACGCTAGACGCGCTCCGATTTAACCGGTATGAGGTGACTGTCCCAGAGGATATTCGCATCCGCGCCGCGCGGTCGGTGGAACGCATGATTGCGATTGGCTGACATTGATTGGTGACAACGTGACGGTCATTTCACGCACAGGCGAACAACAGGAAAAGTATTACACAGAGTACGCAAAGAAAAAGCTTACACAGAGAACACAGAACAAGTTTGGTTTTCTCTGTGTTCTCTGTGTAAGCTTCGTGTACTCTGTGTAACTGTTGTTGATGTGTGGTCTGAATTCGTATGATCACTAGCGGCGACGCCAAGTGACTGGCACGTTTTTGACGAAACGAGATAATTTTCAGATGACAAACATTCAATCATCGCCGGATCAGCTGGAAACCGAAGTGCTGATCATTGGCACTGGGATTGCTGGTTGTGCGGCGGCGCTCACGTTGGCGGAC
>JAPLGZ010000827.1 GCA_026389895.1 Chloroflexota bacterium
ATGCCGCTGAGCGACTTTTTGCAGCAGTCAGCCGCCGCTGGCTACGAAGTGGTGGAATTATGTATGCGCCGCAAAGGGGAATTAACGCCCGCGAGCCAACCCGAGCAACTGGCACAACTCGTGGCGGACGCGCAGGCGAATGGGTTGGCGCTGGTCTCGATGACGCATAGCCATTGTACGGGGAATTTGCTGGATTCTGGGGCGCCCCAGCAGACGAGCATCGAAGAGACAAAAGCTGGCCTGCATGCGGCGGCGGCGATGGGGATCGGCTGCACGTTGCACACGCTCGGTGCACTGCGCTCTGATCTTTATTATGATGACGCTTACCGCAACGCCGTGCAATCGCTGAAAGAGATCGCCGAAACCGCCGAACAACTAAAAGTCACCCTGGCTGTGGAATTTGTCTGGAATGGCTTTCTCTTCAGCCCACTGGAGATGAAACATTTCTTGGATGAAGTGGGCAGCCCCTATATCGGTTTCTATTTCGATCCCGGCAATATGGCCGTCTTCCAATACCCCCACCACTGGGTCCGCATTGTCGGTAAGCATATCAAAATGGTGCATTTGAAGGATTGGAAAGGGCGGGCGCTGAATGGCGGCTGGCCTGCGCTGCTGGCTGGCGAGGTAGATTACGTCGCCATGAATCGAGAACTGCGGGCGATAGGTTATGATGGCCCGATGATCAGCGAAGTGCCACCCGACCTTGCCTCGTTTGCAGAGACAGCCGCTGCGATTCAAAAGATCATTCAGATGTAAGAGAAAAAGCGGTTACACAGAGGACATAGAGAAGGCACAGAGATAAAGCTAATTAATGGTTGCCCTTCCTCTGCGCTCTCTGTATAACCGCTTTTCTCTGGCAATTTTGTAATGTGTATTTACAACACAAGTTCAGATGCCTACTCTGTATCTCACTCAATCATTGGCATTGGCAAGGACGACTAAAACCTTTTTACCGACAGCTTCGGCATAGAGCGTCAGTGTATTAATCGTAGGATTGGCGTCCTCATGACTTTCTAATTTTGCCAAGGTTGAGCCATCGATACCTGTAGATTCTTTTAGTGCAGAGAGGCTCAGTCCCTGTTTAATGCGTTCCGCTTTGAGCAGATCGATTATCTGTTGTAGTGTAACCTCTTGGTGAACTATCTCCACTAATATTTGTCTGGCACGCTGTTTAAGCTCAGGCAATTCCTCTTGCACCTGTTCACGAATCTGTTTATGTCTTGCCTTCTCTTCTGGGGTAGCAGCACGGTATATCCGTTTTCCAGTTGTTGTAGACATATTGCCCTCTATAGGTGCCAATCTCAAGGCGTCGGCGCGTCCTTGCGCAAAAGACCGGCTTGCTTCAAGTCTGACCAGAGCGCGGCGGGGATTGGCTGTTGCAGCAGTTTGACATTCGACTGCACATGGGCTGGACCCAGCGCACCAGGAATGAGTGAGGCCACGACCGGGTGGGCGAGCAGGAATTGCAAAGCCGCAGCCGGCAGTGGTGTCTGGTAGCGCTGGCAAATGATTTCGATCTGGTGCGTCTTTTCCATGAGATCTTCAGAGGCCGGCGCATAAAAATAGCGGGCACCGGGCACGGCGCCCGTTGCCAAGATGCCGGAGGCGAAGACTGCCCCAATGATCACGCTGACGTTGCGTTCGGCACATAACGCAAACTCGCTTTCCAACATTTCCTGGTTCAATAAGTTATACCCAAAGGCAACCAGAAAGAAATCCAGATCGATCAGATCAAGAAAGCGGGGGATCATGCCCAGTTCGTTGATGCCTGCGCCAACGCCCTTGATCTGCTTCGTGGCGCGCAATTCTTCCAATGCCCGCCAGCCGCTCGTGAACAGTTGGCTCAAATAGGCGCTTACCTTGGCCTCGGTTTTGTGGAAATAGAAGTCGAGATCATGAATGACTAACATGTCAACCGACGGCAAACCAAGGCGCTGCAAACTGTCTTCATACGAGCGCATGATGCCATCGTAGCTGTAATCATAGTCAAACTCGAAGGGTAGTCCACCAACCCACCCCGCTTTGTCAAAGGTGGCCAAATTACGCGGCGCACGGAAAACCCGCCCGACTTTGGTTGAGATCACAAATTGATCACGTGGCTGTTGGCGCAAAAAATGCCCCACGCGATGTTCACTTTTTCCATAGCCATAAAAGGGGGCTGTGTCGAAATACCGGACACCGGCATCCCAGGCGGCCTGTAAGGCCTGTTGCGCCTGATCCTCGCTGATCGCTTCAAATAGATCCCCGAACGGCGCGCCACCAAGCCCCAGTTTGGTCACCTGGGCCGTTGTTTTGCCAATCTGGCGTTTCTCAAACATCGTGATTCCCTCTTTCCTTTTTGTTTGGAGGATGCGATAAAAATTTGTGGGAAGCGCTAGTATAACAATGAAGGAATTTTCTGTCCACAAAAAAAATCTAGCTGGACGCGTGGGCTCGTTGTCCAGGGCCACTAAGCCTGGTATACCCAGATCAGAATCAAAAGGCGGTGTTTTCCTGTAGGGGTGGGCCCGCGCGGGGGCTACCGCTTTTCGTGAATTATCTCACGCCTTGGGTAGCTGGCCCGCGGGCCGCTCCGCCGTAGGCCGGAAGTCGGGCACCTGGAGTAATTTGCTGCCTTGC
>JAPLGZ010000403.1 GCA_026389895.1 Chloroflexota bacterium
ACTACAAAATCGCCGGCATCGTCTACAGGCGGGGCGTCTGCTCCTGGAGGGCGTGCGCCTGATCAATGACGCGATCCAGAGTGGCATCCTGCCTGAACTGGTCTTTTTTGTGCCCGATAGCGTCCAGACCAATCAACCCGCCTTGCGGCTGTTAGACCAATTACAAATGGCTGGTGTTGAATGTTTGGCCTGCGCGGCGGCGCTCTTTGCCACCTTATCCGAGACGGTGACACCGCAAGGCCTCGCAGCCGTTATGCCGTTGCCGAATTTGCCGACCCCGCCCCAACCCAACTTTACATTATTATTGGATCAAGTGCGTGACCCCGGCAATGCGGGCACGCTGTTGCGCAGTGCAGAAGCCGCCGGGGTCGATTTGGTGCTCTTTGGCGCGGAGACCGTTGATCCGTTTAATGATAAAGTTGTACGGGCCGGCATGGGCGCGCACTTTCGCCTGCCATTGCGAATTTGTGCAGATTGGCCTGCCGTGCAGCGTTGGCTTGCCCCCGAACAACAACTCTATCTCGCCCAAGCGGATGCCTCGCTCGCCTATGACCAAGTTGATTGGCGGCTACCTGTCGTGTTAGTGGTCGGTGGCGAAGCAGAAGGCGCCAGCCCGCCCGCCCGCAGCCATGCCCAGCCAATTGCGATCCCCATGCAGGGCAAGGTAGAATCCTTAAATGCTGGGATTGCCGGCGCCATCATCCTTTTTGAGGCCGCGCGCCAGCGTCGTCAAGCCACTAGCGCTTTACATTGACATGGGCATGGCGAGCGTGTATGATTAGTAACGATTAAACCAGCGCGATTGACAAAGCTGACTTCCCCCATCGCCTAGCAGCGGGAAGGGCGCCAGGGGCAAGTGCGAAAGTTTAGGTCCCATGCAGATAGGAATTTTGTGGTATGTGTTAGCCGGTTTTGTGCTCGGCTTCACAGTCTCCACACTTTGGGAATGGCTCTATTATCGTGGTCGCCGCTTGCGTGGCCGGGTGAATGTTGCCGTGGACGTAGCTGGGCCCGTTGAACCAAATGCCTTCGGGCCTACGGTCAGCGTTGGTCGCTGGCGCGAACCGGCCATTGACCGCGCCGATGCCCAGGACGCGGCCAATGAGCCGCTGCCGTGGGCGACGCCAACCTATCGTAGCTCTGGTGTCTTCTTAGAAAGCGAAAAAGAGTTCGCTACCCAGTCAATCCCACCCGCCGATCAATTTATAACCCATTCATTTGTTGGCCAACCCACCTCAGCACCCGTGGCGGCCGATGCCCATTTGCCCACCGAGCCGGATGGACAAAATGGGATTCTCCGCAAGCCAAACGCCGCACCGGTTGAACGGGTTCGGGCGGCAACGCCACCTGTCACCCCACCTGCCCCGAATCCACCGCCCACGGCGCCAGCCAGCCAAGCTGATGCCGCAACGGAAACAGCCGAGGATGCGCCAACGGCTGCGGACTATGCTGAGCCGCCCATCACAGAACAAGCAGAGCAAATAACGCCTTGGATTCCCACACCAACCCCTGAACCTGAGACGGCTCCCGCTTTGGCACGCTCGAATGGCTATCCCGACGATCTGACCAAAATTCAAGGCATCGGTGATGCGTATAAACATCGCCTCTATGCCGCCACTATCTATACCTGGCAACAAGTCGCCAGCAGTGAGGTGGAAACCTTGCGGAGCATTACCAAGGCCAAACCCAATGCCCGCCACGACGAGTGGAAAATTCAGGCTCAGGAACTCGCCACGAAGTTTAACCGATTAGAGGCGGTGTATGACGGGCCTGTGCCCGATGATTTAAGCCGTATCGACGGGATTGGCCCAACCTATGCCGACACCCTCTATCGCGCCGGCATCTGCACCTATGAGCAACTGGCCGCTGCTACGCCAGCCGAACTCGCCATCATCCTGCCCACCCCCGCCATCGGCAATGAATTTAATTTTGCGAGCTGGGTTAAACAAGCAACCAAACTGGCCTATGCCAAACAGAAAAATACCAACCTACTCCGATGAATTATGACCCTTCACGCCGTCCGCCCTATTTTGAGCGACGGCTGGACAGCTGGAAAATTGCCGTTTTGCTATGCCTATTTATCCTACTCTTGCTGGGCGCCCTGTTCTGGCCCGATAGCCCACCCAGCGCCGTAGCACCCATGCCCCATCTGGCCGCCTGGCTGGCCTTTTCAAGCCGTGTCACAGCAAGCGATTTTTGCTTGTCAACAATATCTGTGTTACTATAATTACCAGTTACATGGACTCCTAGCTCAATGGTAGAGCAACGGCCTTTTAAGCCG
>JAPLGZ010000510.1 GCA_026389895.1 Chloroflexota bacterium
TAAGACGCTCCCACCACCGCTAGGGTTTGACCCAGAGCCGCATTACGGCGACATTGATCATCCCTACTACGGATTGCTGCGGATTACACCGTGGCGGATCGAGTTGGGAAACTTGGGTGGCCAGCCGCTGATCTGGCGCGCGCGTGTGGCGGAAACGCTTTAACCCGTGCGCAGTGAAGATAGTGGTGTCACCTGCGTGTGCCATATTACGCGCAGCGATTCACCGCGAAACGGGCGATCGGCGGGGCCGCGCTGATCATGCCCAATACTCCACTGCGTGGGCTAATGCAGTGGGTTGGAGGAGTTGGGGACGGTGCTTTTTCACTCCATTTTTCGCTACTGATTAGGCAACTGGGCAAGTTCAACGGCGTGATCCTGCACATATTGCCGAAACTTGAAGCCGGTGGAACGCATTTCCAGCGTTGTGCTATTATACAAGCTGCCATAGGGATTTGCGCCATAGGATAATCGCCCATCGGGTAACGAACTGACATGATCAAGCGAGAACCAGAGCCAGCGTTGCACCAAACGGCAATCATCTTTGCTATACCCTAAATCGCAATCTTTTGTATTCAAGAAGTAGTCGAACGTCCACGTCATGAAATCTTGCACCACTTGTTCGTTGTTCAAATCCTGTAGACACTCACCGTCGCTATTCTTTTTCACACATTGCCAATAGAGCACACCATATTCCGAGATGATCAACGGTTTGCGTTGCTGATTGCGCGTCTTCATCCATTGGCGCATCGCCCGAATTTGCTGATCAAAAATCTTATGATTGATGTGCACCCAATTATCGGTAGGGCCGCCATCCAAGCGGCGATTCGCCGATAAAGGGCTGGCCGTTTGGGCAATTGCCTGGGCAGGATCGTCTGTCAAAATAAAGTTATGGATATTCCAGACATCCACAGGCATATCCTTGTTGTAGCGCTTACGATAATTATTCCAGGCCGTTGTCAACCAGTCAAGACTGGCGGGCGTCGCTTGGATCAGTCCACCAATCGCGACGAGCGCGGTGGGATCCGCCGCTTTGATGATCGCGTAGAGATCGTGATAAGCGTGGGCATAGGTTTCCGGCGTCATTTCATCTTGACCGAGGGGAATGGTGTGGAGACATTGATTGTTAAAATCATATTCCACACAACCATCGAAATCTAGCGCATCCATCTCATTCCCGATCGCCCACACAGAGCCTGGATTGGCCTGCGCGGCAGCCTGAATGGTGGCCACATCTGGCGCAACTACGTAATCCAATGGCCGCACATAGGGGCAAGCCGTACGATCTGAGTTATGCCATTCATTGCAAGCCAGCTTTTGATGGATGCGCACCACCTGCAAATATTCGATGCCGCCCGGGCGCGGTGGATTTACCATAATGCTCCAATCGGTGTACCAGCCTGCCTGCAAGGTCTGAATATCTGGGTAGCGTGTGATCGGCCCATAGGTGGTCCCAAACCCGATGCGATAGGGGTGCAGCCCAGTCTCTTTGAGCAACAGCGGTAAATAGAGTGTGCTTGGGCCGGTATCCACCGGCGGGGTAGGCGTCGGAGTAGGCGTCGGGGTGGGTGTATCTGTTGGTGGTATGTCAGTTGCGGTTGGTTTATCGGTCGCGGTTGGCGACTTGGTCACCGCGGGTGTCTTCGTCGCTGTCGCTGTGGTCGTCGCTGTTGGTGTCTTGGCCACGGTTGGAAGCTTAGTGGCGGTTGGTGTAATTTTTGCTGTTGGGGTAGCGGTTATCGTCGGTGTATCGGTTACAGTTGGCGTAGCTGTTATCGTCGATGCAGCGGTTACGGCTGGTGTATCGGTTACTGTCGGCGTATCGGTCATCGTCGGTGTATCAGTTATCGGCTGCGCCGCGGGAAACTCACTTGCGCGTTGCGCAACTTGCGCTTGCAAGGGCTTGGCGCCAGGCGTGGCCCAAAGCAGTAGACCAAGCGCGGCCAACACCACCCCGATGCTTACCCAGGGATGAAAGACAATTTTTTTCTGATAATTTCGCATACTATTTCCTTAGGCCGCGCGAACTTGAGAGGGCAAATACAGTAAGGATCTGATCTGTTTGGCAACCACGCGTTCGTCCGTCAACGCCGTGGCCGCACCGAGTGCACAGGCCAGCAAAGTCAACTGAGTCACAATATCGCTTGTAATTTGGCGTCCACAATCGTGCGCGATGTTGGTGCAAGGGTATGGAACCCTTGTTGGCATCAACGGATGGGGAGAGCTTCTTCTAATAATGACGCTACATTATGAGAAAAGATACGGGGTGATTCATTTTAAAGCAGCCATAAAGCCAAATTCGGGCGGTCAAGGATCCCCCTGAACCGCCCGAAAGCACCCAATGATAATAATCTTAGGAACAGAGCAAAATCAGACGCCTCACAGCTGTCAAGTTATTGCTTTATCGAGAAGGAAGAGGAGCCCATAGGGTTAAAATTTGTGATCCGTTGGGGACTTTATCCCTGCCAATTCGTGTGCGATCCGCGCGATCTGGGTCGCCGTCTGGGATGACCAAGTGCGGTCAAACAGCGGAACCCGATGCGCCGTCATTTTTAGCTGAATGAGTGCAGCCCAGATCTGGGCGCGACGGAGGCGTGGATGGTCGGGCACCAGATTATAGCCAGCCAGGAAGGCATTTTGTGCTTGAAGGAGACCTGGTTGTTGATACTGTGTATACCACCAATCCAGATCGGCCAGAAACTTGCCAATGTCAAAGGCCGGATCGGCCAAGGCGTAGGAATCGAAGTCGATCAAGGTCAGGCGTGCCAGGGAACGCCCAGTCGCGTCGTTATCCCCTGGTGGTGCAATCAGAATATGATCTGCTTTAAAATCACCATGAATGAAGGTGGGCGCTTCTTCGGGTAAGCGGGCGTAACAAATTTGGGCCTGTTCGAGCAAGGCATGGATCGTTTCCCCGACGGACGGCAACAAGCGATTCATGTGTTCGCACGTCCGGGCAATGGCTTTTACTTCCGCGACCAAAGCGTGAGACGGGGTTTCGGCGCCTTGGCTATTAATTGACGGGGCGCTGTGTAAGGCCCGTAACGCCGCACCGACCTGGGTCAGATAACTCACGACAGTACGGTTGGGGCGGTGAAGCTGTTGGGAGAGCGGAACACCGTTTGCCCACGGGTAAAGGACGGTACTATCTTCGGGTATATAAGCCAGTGGACGGAGTGCCGTCACATGGGGCGTCTGAGCGGTCAGCCAATCCGCCATTTGGTGCGCAATCGTAAAGAAGCGCTGGCCGCTTGGATCCGGATAGAGCTTGGCAAACACAGTTCCTTGATTCGTGGGGCGCTTGGCTGCGGCCAGTGGTGCATAACGTAATACATGGCGCTGGCCAGGACGATAGCGAATGGTGGTAATGGCATAATCACGGGCAACTGGTGACAATTCGCCACACTTGACCGTAGCGAGTAGATCGCATACATACTGAGGATCAGACAGGCGAGCCAGTTGCGGATACCGAGGATCGAGCGGTGACACCTCAATTTTCATGCCCCAGGCTGGCACCGTCGTTATCAACTGCTGAAAGGGGGCTGCTAACCCGCGCTGGATTGCCTCTGTCTGCATTGTTTGCCCAGCGGCTTCTAGCTCGGCTTGGGGCGCGCTTTCTCCTGGTGTCCACGTCACAGCCATCGACCGAGGGCCAGCGCCAGCCCGATTTTGTGGGCCAAGATCGAGATCAAAGTAGGCGGTGAGTTTACGGCCTGGCTTAAACTTGGCGCGCTGGAGCCGACAAGCACCTAACCGGTCGGGCTGCTCCAGCAGCGTATGCAGCGCATGGCGCAGCACGCGGCGCATCGGTGCACCGGATAATAATTGTTGCACACCTGCCAGCCCGTGCTGACCAGAAAGAAGTTCGGCAATGTTCTGCATAGGTTCCTCAATCGCGAGCAGTACACAAGAGAGCGGACGCGGATAAGCGCGGATTCTTCGACTATCAAAGCAGCGCAGTCGGCGTAGGTCACCCTTGCAGTTCTTTTGTCACCCTTGCAGGGTGACCTACGCCGACTGCCCAATGACCTCATTCAGCTTCAAATGGCGCTCCAGCATAAACAAACAGTTATCCAGGCGGGCAAGCTTGAGTTTTGTCCACGAGCCTAGCACCAATGACAGCAAGTCGAGCGTTTCCCAGAGTAGGATACGAACGCGCGAGACCGAAGCATGTTTCTCGTATTCGGTCAGAAAAAGCTGGCAGATAGCTTCGGCCTGCGTCAGCCGCGCCAAGCGGGTCTCCGCGTCGATCAGCTCGCCTCCTTCCTCATCTTCGTCTTCATCTGCGAGTTTGTTCAACACCCCTGTGCCCAGGTTGGACTTCCGCAAACTCATATTCTTGACCGTCGTCATAAAAAGCGCCAAATCCATCGCTGGCTCGGCTTGGCAGACACCGTCGAAATCGATAAAGCCAATCTCGCCTTTGTAGAGCAACACCTGGGCCGGGCGAAAACTGCGGTGCGCCGGTGCCACGCGATCGGCGGGATGCCTGGCGGCCAATCTTTGCAGATGCTTCAGCAAATTCTCGGCCAGGTCGCCAAGTTGGGGCAGGGGCACAGCCAACCTGGCGCGCCCTTCATAGATTTCCGCCAGTTCATCCGTCCAGTTGACCGTCTCACCATAGCGGATGCCACATTGGTGCAACTCGGCCAGACCCGCGGCGGTTTTGCAATGGTCACGGTGCGACTCGTCCCTAAGGGCGAATTCCACAGGGCTTGCATCCCCGCGTAGGCATTTTGCCCCTTTGCGCCATGATGCGTTTTGGCCACAACGACGGCGGGCCAGGCCTGGCCTTGGGCCAACGCCGGTGGGTAGGCCAGATGATAGAGAATCGTACACCGGCTGCCGGGCTTATAGCGCATCACCTTCGGTGTGCAGGCTGCGATGCGCAGATCGTCGTAGTGGGGGGCACCGGCGCGGATGCTGGCTTCGAGCAAGCGGCGGGCGGCTTCTGGCTTCGTTAATTGGGGCAGCGCCGCCAACTCACTATCGGCCGGTTGGGTGTGCAAGGCCAACCGTAGCGCTGGCAAGTAACAGCACCACCCTTCAGCGCCGAAGGGGAGATCATTGACCCCGTGCGCCGGTTCCGCCAGGCCCGGCGGAATTAACGTCCCATGAACAGGCACCACCTGCGCCCCAACCGGCGCCTCATCCTGGCCGGATTGTGCAGTCGGCGGCAAGCCTTCGATGGTTAAGAGATAGATGCCGCTCCAACAGCCCTGACTTTCACGAAACCGCAGCCGTTTGACCTCGCAACTGTTCAACCCCAATTGCCCTGAAGCAAACTCTGGAACGAGACGCACCAATTCGGTGCGCACACACGCCGGGCTTACGGCCGTGATAAGCCAGATGGGTGGTTGGAGTCGCTTTCGTAAAAGTGCGCTCGCGGGATGCGGATCGTGTTCCGCCGTACCAACCCTGGTTTTCGCGATTTCAATTGTTTCTTCGGACTGACAGATTGGTTCATAGATAGATTGATTGATGCTAAGCATGAGATGCGCTCCTCTAATAGATCCATAACAAGTTCGAGCCGGCTACCTTTTAGTTTCTGCCAACTGTGTAGAGCAATCCGCAACAGACTGATGATCTCATACACGGCCACCCGTGCGAGCAACTGTTCCGCTTTTGTTTCCCGATAACCGGCGCCCTGCATGTAGGTATCGAGGAACTGTGTACAAAGTTCGTCGGCGGCCAGCGCCACACCATCTGTGCTGTTGTGCTGGATTTTGCTCGCCGTGAGCCGCAGGTAGGCCAGGAACTGCCCCAAATCAAGCGCCGGTTCCGCCTCGCACATGGTGTCAAAATCCACCAAACCACAGGATTCATCATCAAAGATCAGTTGGGTATAGGTAAAATCACCATGACTGAGACAAAGTGGCAAGGGCTTTGTCTGTTGCGCATAGGCTTGGAGCTGACGGATGACATTTTGCAGTTGCATCGCCAGGGCCAGTGAAAACTCTTGGACGGGCTGCATTTGTTCGGCCAAGCTCGCCAATTCGTCTTCCAACGTCCGCGGCTTACTCAGCTCAATCTCCGTCTTGTGCAACGCAACAGCAACACGGGCGCAATCTTTCAGCGCCATGTCCAATGTCAACGCGCCGGGTTTGGTCTCTGCGGTCCCGCCCACCTCGGCTTGAATTAGGTGCGGGATCTGCGGGATGCCCGGAATTGATTCAAGCAGAATCAGATGCAGATTGGGTCGATAGCCCAGGATACGCGGGATGCGGAAACGCCGTGAGTTTTTGACAGTCCTCAGTCGATTGTGCAGGGCGCTCAGCACGACGAACACCCACTTGCAGCGGTCATCGGCGGCCACTTTGCCATAGACAACCTGGGGTTCGCGCGCCTTGCCATCGGCCCAACGGCTGGCCACTTCATAGCGCAGCACACAGCGATGTTGACGGCCATAATGACCAGGCTCGACCGCACAAGCTTCCACTTCAAAATGGTTATCCGCCTCCTGCGGCAGGGTTTCACGGAAAATCTTGGTCATTTTCTGGCGGTCGGTCGCCGTGATCAGCGCCGGCAGTTCGCCGTCAATGGGGAAGACGCTCACGACCATGTTGAGGTCTTCTAGCAACGCCACAGGATGCGCAAACGCCGCAATCTCTGGCCGTCCCTGCATCTTCGCCGCCAGCGGCATTAACCGTTCGCGGACATAGGACCCCGCTTCCGCGACGTTGGGGAAAATGCGGGCCAGGATCAAGGCGGACTCGGTCTGTCCGCTCGACGTATGCTGCACCTGGAGGTCGTAGCGGAGCAGACAACCTTCTTCGTCCAGATAGGTGGCTTTGCCGGGTTTACAGTAAACAATTGTATACTCAGCTGTCGCAGCGGCATCGTCGCCACCCGTCGGCGCAAAAAGCGCGTTTTGCAGATGCGTCATCATCGCCTCAGCATCAAAGGCGGTGCGGACAGACGGCCACTTCTGTTGGAAAGCCGGGCTGTGCAATAAATCGTACAGTGAACCTTTCATCATCAGCGAAGTGGCATCGTTTTCGGCTTTGTTGTGACCGAATTGCTTAGTGTAAAGATTCTCATACGTGCCTTGCGTCTTCAGTAACGTGCGATGGTCACCCATCTGTTCGATCCTCCCTTCCTTAAGAACAACAATTTTCGCCGCTTGACGGACTAACTTGAAATCGTGTGAAACAATCATCGTGGTCTTGCCCCGCATCAACATGCGTAGAGCCAGCAACACCAGTTCGGATGATTCTGGGTCCAACCCAGTGGTTGGCTCGTCCAGAATGAGAATCGGCGTATTGCGGATGAACGCACGGGCAATCGCAATGCGTTGGCGTTGGCCACCGGAGAGGTTAGAGCCCCGCTCACCCAGCGGCGTGTCATAGCCTTCCGGCAACTTTTCGATAAATTCATGGGCATTCGCCTGGACGGCCGCCTGGATGATCTCGTTACGCGTGGCATTGGTGCGCCCATAGGCGATGTTGTCGGCGACGGTGCCGTTGAACAAGATCGTCTCTTGCAGGACAACGCTGATCTGGCTGCGCAATGAATCCAGCGTAAAGGAGCGAATGTCTGCGCCGTCAATGAGGATGCGCCCGCCACTTGGGTCATACAGGCGGGAGAGCAGTTGAATAATTGTGCTTTTGCCGGCGCCAGTGTGGCCGACCAGAGCCAGCACTTCGCCCAGCGCCACTTCAAAATTTACGCCATTGAGCACCTGACGGGCCGCAGGCCGCGCTTTCACCGCGCCATCCTCGTCCGCATCAATATCCTCCGCCTGATAGGCGAAGCTGACTTGTTGAAACTCAATGTGACCCTGGAAGGGTGGCGCGGGAATGGCATCGGGGGCATCCGTGACCGCCGGCTTGCGATCCAACAATTCGCCGATGCGCTCGACACTGGCATAAATTTTGCTGATCGTGTTCCACTCTTTGATGATCTTGCGGGTTGGCTTAAACATATCTTGAATCTGCTTGATAAATAGCACCAACATGCCGACAGTGATGGTCGCATCGCTGATCAGCCACAGCCCCAACCACACAACCGCCGCAACCGTTAGCGATTCGAGCAGTTCCACCATCCAACTAAAGCGCGCCTGCATCCCGGCCGCCTGGAGCGCGGCTTCGACGTTCTTCTGGTTGTGATCGGCAAAGCGCAGCAATTCCTGGCCACCGCCATTATAAGTCTGGATCACTCGGATCGAAGCCAGCATCTCTTGGGTGGCCGAAGCCAAATCGCCTTCGCGCGCCCGCTGTTGCTTGGAAGCAATTTTGATGCGTTTGGCGTAGTAATTTGACAGCAACGCCATCACCGGGATAATTACCGCGGCGACCAAGGCGACTTGCCAAGACTGGTAGACCAGGAAGGCCAGTGTGCCGGCTAACACCAACAAACTGCCGACAATATCGGAAAGCGAACCGATCACAAAGTCTTCGATGGCGCTCACATCACCCGTGACACGCGTCATGATATCGCCTGTGCTGCGCTGATCATGGAAGGCCAGCGAAAGCCGTTGCAAATGCCGATAGAGCGTCAGCCGCAAATTGTAGCCCAACATGCGCCCGCCCTGGGCCAAATTGATTTCCGCCAGCGAATCACCTAGACTGTTGATCATGGTCATCAAGACCATCCCAACCGTCACCGCAATCGCCGTTAGGATAAAGGGCGACGCAACGCTCGCCAGGCCACGCCACGGCCAGCCCAAAAGTGTTAACAGATCGGGGCGATTTCCCTGGAGATAATCGATCAAATACGCCAGTGGATAAGCCTGCAAAACCGATGTCCCCGCTTCGGCAACGAGCATGACCAACGCGATCATAAATACCTTGCGCTGACCAACGAGAAAACGCATGAGCAGGCGAAACACATAGCGCAGCGTGTCGCGGCGCGGTAATTTCTCGTTGGCCACAAATTTTGGTGGCATTTTAGACCGATTGGTGAAGTTGATACGCATGACGGTATTCTCCAAACAGGCTGGCAGAGCGTGGCCAATTTGCGGTATTGAGATGTTGGTTGAATTTATTGTAGCGCTTGCGAAGTCGTCAAACGAGGGTTTTATCTATCAATCTAGGCGGATTTTCTATCAATTTGGCAAAAACGTGAAGCAAGCGCGGTCGACAAAAACACCGGACGCAAAGGCGCAGACACTTTACCGCGGAGCATTAAAATGCTCGGCTGACAGGGTAGGAAGTCGCCTCAGCGACTAGGCGTCTAGTGCCTGCACCCAGGGGGCGCGCTTGAGTAGAAGCGACCCCGACTTCCTGAACCCGTCACGGGAGCCCCCTGGGCGCGGGTTTTAACCCTGCGGCTGGCCTTTGCGTCATATTTTCCTCTACGTAACTCACATCATACAGGCGGCAACGTCGCCAGACAGAGCCACGCCTCTTGCACCAATAAGCCAGGCAGCGGTGAGCGGGCGCTCCGCGAGAAGCTGCGAAGGGCTTTGCGTAAGAGCGCGACGGCCTGATACCAGGTGGCGCGCCGGTGGAAGTCTGGGTGGCAAGTGCGCGTGGCCAGATATTCGGCGAGGAACTGTTCCTCTAGGGTGGCGAGGCGCTGTTGCAGCGCTTCGCCAGTGGCTGGGGCGCGCTGGGTAAGGGCCTGTTGCACGCCTAGTTGGCGTAACGTTGCCAGGAAATTGCCGACATCGGCGGCAGGGTCGGCCATGCCACAATGATCAAAGTCGAGCAGGGCAACTTGGATGGCGCCACTGGAGCCCTGTGCGCTCGGCGTGACAAAAAACTGGCTTGGCTTGCAGTCGCCATGCACGACGCTCGTTTCCGCGCCCCAGGCCGGCAAACAATCCAGCCAGGCCGGCAGCGCGCGGGCCAGCGCGTTCAAGCCAGCGCCCACCGTGGGCGAAACCGGCATAATTATCGCACTCCGGCGTTGGAACCGTTCTAATTCTGGGGCGACGGCGCGCACCCGAGTGCTGATGGCGGCGACCTGGTGCAGCGCTGCCAAGGCGGCCGCCGCCCGTCGGATGCCAGCCACGACACCAGGATGCCCCCCAAGGGCGGTGCGTTTTGGCTGGCTCAGCCACATGTCCAGCGGTAATCCGTCGACCGGGGCCTGGAGTACCAGTGGCAACTCGGGGATAAAGGCCACGGCTTGCGCCACTTCTACTTGACCGGCGCGCAGCGCGGGTGACGCAGAGAGCATTTGCATTTCGGCATAAACGGCCTGCGCTTTGGCCTGGCTGTGATACAGCTTGCCATACAGGGTGCGTTTGTAGATCGCACCCGTTGCCTTGTCACGCAGCCGGAGATCAAAGCGCAGCGTACAGCGTTTGCCCAACCGGTAGCGCAAGGGCGTTACCTGGCAACGGAGAATGCGCGTCTCACCAGTTGCACATGCCGGCAAGACATTGTTGAGTAAGTTATCGGATAGAAGCCGCGCCATGCCTGGCCCATCCAGAACCGTGGTTAAACCAGGCAGAGCCGGGTCATGCTCGAAAGGATAGATTTGCATTTCCAACGCATCGATGTGCGCCAACGTTTCTGGCGCACCTTGATCGATGTGCGCCAACGTTACTGGCGCACCTTGGGCGGCCCCGTTCCATTGCAATTCGCCAATCAGCAATTGCTCGCCCAGTTGATAAAGAATCGAGCAATGCGCGTCCGGTTCATATTTTGCATCCAGGATATGACACGCAACTTGCCCGTGACCGGCCGGTTGGGCGTGCACACTGGTCAGGTAGCGATGCATCAGACGCGGGCGCAAAGCCAGTTCTACTTGTTGATGAGCCGCTGCGGGCGTTACGGGCAGCGGGAATCGCTGTGGATTCATTGGAGAGCTCCTTTTGCCGTTGTATAGAAAAGATCGGCTAATTGTTGTGCGCCTGCGCGCAGATCAAATTGTTCCGCGACCGTGCGGCGTGCGACGGCGCTCAGTTGGCGGCGTTTGGGTTCATCTTCCAACAATGTGGCCAGCGCCGCGGCGATAGCGGTTACATCATGCGGTTCCGCCAGCAGACCGTTCTCGTTATGCGTCACTAACTCGGTGATCCCGGCTACGGATGTGCTGATTACTGGCACACCACACGCCATCGCCTCGACTAGCACCGTCGGCACGCCATCTCGATCGCCATCCTCGGTGACAAAAGGCGTCAGGGCAAAGAGGGTGGCCTGTGGAAGCACCCGACGCAATTCCTGTTGAGTGCAGGCGCCGGGCAGCGTCACCAGATCGCTCAGGCCCAATTGATTGACCAGTTCGTTCAATTCCTGGCGCAAAGGCCCATCGCCATAGATCACACAGCGGAATTGGTGACCGGCCTGTTTCAAATGCTGGCAAGCGTGCAACAAATCGGGAAAACCTTTTTTCTCGACCAAGCGGCTGGCCGAAAGAATCAGTGGCATTGGCGCGGGCTGATCCGTGCCGCTCATGGGTTGAAACGCCCGAAGATTCACCCCATTGTGGATCACGCGTAATTTTGAATGGTGGGCCACCGGCGCGGTTGCCTTCAGGTAATCGATGTTGGTGGCGCAACAAGTGACGACCGCACGCCCTTGCTTGATCCGTTCCGCCAGCGCCGACTGCGGGATCTGATAGATATCACGCGCGTGGGCGGTGAAGGTGTAAGAGAGGCCCGTCAATAGGTGCGTCAACTGGGCGATCAAGGTTGGGTCATGCGCAAAATGGGCGTGCAAATGGTCGATGCCGTTACCACATTGCCGCTCACGCCCCAGCAAATGCGCCAGATAGACCGCCTGGCGGAAACAGAGATAGCGAGAACTGGCGTTATACCCCTGATCAATCTCTGGGTGACGGACCACATAGGCCAGCGCTTTGGCATAGCCATAGGGTGACCAAAGCAGCACCCACAAATGCTCCCATAGGATGGCCCACCAGCGCCGTTGTTGGGCAACTTCTAAATAATCAATTGGCGCCTGCACGTCCGCCACCTGGGCCTGGACAATCGCTTCATGCGGATGCGTGACTGCGAAAACATGCACCTGCACGCCCAGTTGCTCCAACGCCAAGATCTCGTTCAAAATGAAGGTCTGTGACAGGCGTGGGTAACTGCGCAGCAGATAGCCAACACGCAGCGTCGATTTTGTTGGTTGCATAAAGACCTCTCTAGTGGTTAATGCTGAATGGTGAATACGTAAAGGTTAATGTCAGCTATCACTGGCTTCATTGTAGGGGAAGGAGAGTGACAAATAGAGAGGTGCTCTCTGAAAGTTTGACTGATTTTGCTATCTGTTTGAAGGGAAGTTGTTAGAATTATGGCGGTCGCAGTATAGCAGCGGGGTTAAATCGCGCCCATCGGCTCCCGCTGACGCGCAGGAAGCGTGCAGCAGAGGTTAAAACCGCCGCCTGATAGGCGAAACCTGCTGATAGGGCTTAATAAATTAAAGCGGTGATTGGCGGGCGTGCCACAGCGGTTATTGCAGATTAATAAATTAATCAGACAAAAAAATTCTGCTTCGACCCCTGTACGCCCATTATGCATCAGCGCTATACAGGGAACTGGGATTGTTCGGTTATTTTATTAATCTGCAATAACCGCCGTCTGCTACGAGAAACCTGCAGAAGCAGGTTGGGTAACCTATTACCAATTTAATTTGTTAATGCTCATCAGCAGGTTGGATGAGCTATTACCGATTCATTTTGGTAATTAACCCAAGTTGTGACGTAAGAAATCTTCGTGATAGTAAAATTTAGCCAAGACAGGTGATACTGAAAGCCAGGACAAAGAGGAAAACCTTCAACTCAAAGCCTTTGGCGGTGACCGCATGAATGGACTTGGGCAAAAGGCGCTCAATGAGACTACCCGCAGTCTCAACCTGGTGGCGGTAGTGACGGAGAAAAAAGCGAAGCCAGGGGACGAGCGGACGCTGCGAGTTTTTCTTGCGGTCAGGAATAAGTTGAATGCCCACTTCATCGAGTAGGTCTTCGACGACGTAATCGTTGTAGGCTTTGTCAGCAAAGACTTGTGCTCCTGGTGGGAGATCAAAGTCAAACTGAGTCAGCGCCTTGGTGTCGCTGAACGCACCGGGCGACAGCAAGAATTCCACCGGGTGATGGTCTTTGGTGACGAGCAGGTGAAGCTTCACCCCGTAGAAGTAGCGTTTTTTGCTGGCCTGATAGCCGCGGTGTGCTTCGTCGCCGTACAGCTTGTTGCGTTTGATGCGAATGTTGTCACAGGCAGCCACCGGCATTGAATCAATGATGTAGACCGACGCTTCATTGCGTTCTTTGAAGTGTTCGCCCAGCAATCGAAACAGGATCATAAACAAATGCTCGACCCGATGCAAACGACGACTAAACTGACTTTTGCTCACCATGTTCGGCATGTAGCCTTGCTCCTGCAGCAGTTTGCGGGCTTGCTCATGCTTGCCGCCGAAGAAGAGCGACGCCACGATGGCCGTCGTCATCACCTCCGCATCGCTCATGGTACATTGCGGGTCTTCCCGGTGATTCAACGCTATCAACAAATCGGCGCACAAGCAATAGACGAGTATAATTTGCATATCCATGAGTCTTCCCCTTATATAGTTGTTGCTTCGACAACCACAACTGTATCGGAAAACTCATGGATTTTCTAATTTACTATACGCACCTTTTCTAGGTAACAACTTGAGTTAATTACTATAATTCGCAGCACGTTTGCCAAACAAAGTAGCGCGTATTTTAATCCCCGCTGCGGCTTTTCAGACGACTTCCTGTGCCTGTCAGCTGACCCTGTGAATGGTCGCTTGTAGTGAGTGGATTGTTTCGTTTGACTATGCGCAGCGAGCTAGCGTAGAAGTTAGGTCAGATCTAAGAATCGTTCTAATAAGTGCGCCCGCCAGATGGTGCGGATCAAGAAGAACCAAACGACGACCAATCCCATAATTGCCCAGAAGAGCGATTCGGGTTTTTCAAGGATGCCAAAATAGTTACCGAGGAGTGGTACACGATAGATCACTTGGAAGAGGACAAAGAGGAGCGCGGCAAGCAGGGCCGGGCGTTTGTCGGCACTGACTTCGGTTCGCCAGCCCAGGAAAAAGCGCGCGGGTGGCTCCAAAAAGAGGATCAAGAGAAAGGCAGCACAAGAAATAAAGATCGAGAGACTGCCTTGCGCAGCAATGGTCGCCGCCGCGCTGCCAAAGCCCTCGCTGCCAACCGTAACACCGGTGTAGGATTCAAACGTGGTCACCACCTGGGCCGGGAGCGCTCGCTGGGTGTTGCCCAGGGCTTTGAAGGCCGAATTGTAATCAAAGACATACAGACCCACACCGAAGAGCATAGTGACGATCGCGACAGGGCAGACAAAACGCACCAGTGAAGAGAGCAATTGCGGACTCAATTTTTGCGGTTTGGCCCAAATGGTCAGGAAGAAGGCTGGCATACCAACCGTAAAGGTAGTCAGCGCCACCTGGGCGGGATCGAACGGAAAACTAAGCCCCAGCATCGTGACGGCAATAATTACCAAGGTTGAGGTAAAGACGCGCGCCAAGAAAAGATAGAGCGCCGTAGACATCCCACTCACGATGCGCCGCCCCTCGTAGAAGGCGGGTTTCAACGCGGCAAACGAATCGTTGAGCAACACCATATCGGCCACGTTGCGGGCCGCGCTGCTGCCGCTCTGCATGGCGATCCCCAACGAGGCTTTCTTGAGCGAGAGTACATCGTTGACACCATCGCCCATCATCGCCACATATTTCCCTTGGCGTAGATAGGCATCGACCAATCGTTCCTTTTGTTCTGGCGAAATACGCCCAAAGATCGCGGCATCAATGGCAGCCTGGTCAAATTCGGCCGGGCTCATTTGCGCCAGTTCGGGGCCAGAGACAAGTTTGACATCGGCGGGAAAGCCAACCTGTTTGGCCAAGGCCGCGACGGTGCGCGGATTGTCGCCAGAAATCACCTTCAGTTCGATCCCCAATTGGGTAAAGGCTTCAATCGTCTCTCTGACTTGCGGGCGCAATTCGTCGCTCAGGCTAATCAAAGCCAGCGGGACCAAGGCCGGTAGTTCTATCTGACCGGCAGCATTGTGCAGGGTGATCTGGTCGGGTTGATAGGCGAAGAGCAACACACGCAACCCCAGATCAGACCATTGCTGCACCTGTTGCATTAAGTCACTGTCGGCGGTGGTCGCCGCGGCAAGCAGATGCGGCTTCAACATTTCGACCGCCCCCATCACATAAACCCCACGCCGTTGTCCATTGTCAAAGGCCAGGGCGCTCCACTTGCGCGCCGAGGCAAACGGCACCTCATCGACCAACGGCAGGCTAGCCCCTGCTAGACCCGTGGCCAGCGCTTCACTGGTTTGATTGCCCACCGTTGCACTATGCACAAAATCGCCGAGCGCCGGCTGCACTTCCTCACGCGTGGCTTGGCCCAAGAGATAGAGATCATGAAAGAGCAAGCGGTTGGCCGTTAACGTGCCGGTTTTGTCGGTGCAAAGCACGTCAATATTACTTAAAGATTCGATGGCATTGGTCTGTTGCACCAACGCGCCCTGCTTGGCGATGGTCGAAGCGCCCAAGGCATAGGCCACGACGATCATAAAAAAGAGCCCATAGGGCACTTGACCACTGAGCACCGCGGCAATTTGCACCAGCCGCAGGGCGGTGAAACCTTCCAGCAGCCCAGCCACAATGATAATGATGCTCATCAGTCCCACCACCAACATGACCAGACGCACCACAAAGCTGATCTGCTTTTGCAGCGGTGTCTGAATTAGGTTGAACTGGCGCGCGGTTGCGGTGAGTTGATTGGCAAAGCTGGCCGCGCCGACCTTTTGCGCCACATAATAGCCTTCACCGGTTACACAAAAACTGCCAGAGAGCAGCGCATCGCCGGCTTGTTTTTTGATCAGTTCAGATTCGCCGGTCAGCAACGACTCATCGATCTCCAAGACGCCAGCACCGACCATCTCGCCATCGACTACGACCTGATCCCCGGCGCCAATGCGAATGAGATCGTCTTGCACCAATTGGCTTGGCTCAATCGTCTGCTCTTTGGCGGCGCGCACCACGGTCACAGCGGGGTGTGAGACCAGTGTAATCTGGTCGAGCTGGCGCTTGGCGCGGATCTCCTGAAGGGTGCTAATACAGGCGTTGAACAAGCCCAAGGCAACGCTGGTTAGGGCGTCGTTGGTTCGTCCCATGGAGATCAAGGCCGCGCCGATCACGAAGAGTAGATTATTAAAAAAAGTGAAGAGGTTGCCACTAATAATATCCCAATAAGAGCGACCGGAATGGGTGTCGCTCTTATTGCCCAATCCCTGGGCCTGGCGCGTCTGCACCTCACTTTCCGAAAGTCCTGTTAATGGGCTCATCGGCCTCCTCGTGTCTTTTTGATAGGTGGATCGTTGGCGTAGGTCGCTTTTAAGCCAGCCAGCAAGGCCTGTTTGTCCGCGTCGCTCAATTTCGCATCCGTGTGCATCAGCAGATAATCCCACAGTGGCATTTCATCCTCACGTAAAACCTTTTCAACCTCCGAGTAGCTTTCGTTGGGTTGATCCCACGCCGAAAAATTCAGACGCTCCCGTCCTTCCGTGACATGGCTCGCCAGACGCAGCGAAATTGGCGCGACATAGGCATACCAAGGCCACGTGGTCTCATTGCTATGGCAATCAAAACAGGCCCGCTTGGCGATGGCGCGGGTCTCTGGTGCATTCCATTTTACTTCACGCGTGATGGCAGGATTGGTGCGCTGCACGGGTATAAACTGAATGGCGATAAGCAGACCAATGATCACAAACAAGGCATTGCGCAAAAACCGTTTCATAACATTCCTTTTCCAGGCTTGGGTAACGCTTAGGATGATTAGAAAATTTCAAGGCTACAGAGTAGCAGGTCGCTTATTTGTTGGCAACTCCGCCACGCCGTACTTGTCTATTTCGTAGCGTTACAGGGTTGAAACCACGCGCCGAAGGCTACTGCGGCTTTGTTCAGATAATTTTTATCCACACAGCGGACCAGCGAACTCTACCGGCTTCCTTGGATTATACGAGACAAATGTGAAGAGATTGTCGGGGTAGTGTGAGCTTATGATGGAGAATCGCCAGCACCGCCGATTGGGCTAGCGATAGGCGTATAATCAGGAGATGACCAGCGACACCTGATGTCTAGGAAAACTTAGCTAACCGCAAAGAATGGAAAGCACGCAAAGAAAAGTGCTAAGAAGACCCTCGCGTTTTTTGCGGTTAGAGAGGGCAAAAGAACTTATGAATTGTCTGCCGCATGGATAGCGGCGGACGCTTGGTTGAGCACCATATAGACCTGGCGCTGGCGCTCTGCACCCGTTGGAATGGGGTTGGGGCCAAAGCCCAAACAGAGTTGGCGAGCCAACTTGAGGCAAGTGTAGACGTAGAAACAGGTAAACCGCGCGGCGTGGTCGCCCTTGAGGCGCCAATTCGTGTTGCGGGCATAAGCCGCCAGGAACCGGTGCTCAAGATGGCGCCAATGATGGGGCGATCCATGCTGCCGATAGGCTAACAAATGGAGATTGGCACAGAAATGCGCCAGATCGAAGTTGGGATCGCCCAACCGCAATTCGTCAAAATCGATCACCTTAACGCCGCGCTCGATCAGCACATGCCGATAGTGAAAATCTTTGTGAATCGGCGTCTGGGTCGTCAAGGGCAGGCGAGTGAACTGTTGCTGGACATACTGACGCGCTTGCTCGGCCAGCGCAGCCAGTTCCGGGTAGGTCTGGCCAACGATCCCCGCCCACACGGCCAGATTCGCCAGCTCGCCTGCCAGGTGAAATTGTTTGGTCAAGGGCAGCGGTTGGCTATGGAGAGTGGCAAGCCAGCGCCCGGTCAATTCCATCGCATAGGCGGCCCGTTCGCTGGTCATCACCTCATCCAAGAATTGCCCTTCGGCAGGCAGATAGAGCAGCATGGACAATTCTGGCATGACGCCGAGGGGTTGTGGCACACTGCAATGCATATTGCCGCCAAACAGATCATCCCAGAGCAGGTTCATCACCTGATAGACGTGCGCCAGTTGGTTGGAATCCGCATATAATTTACCCAAAACGGTATAGCTTTCACGACCGTCGGCGGTTGCCAATTCATAGCGGATCAGGCCGCGTTTGCCAGGTTTACAGTCGAGCAATTCAAGGCTGATCAACGCCAGTTCGCACCCCGGCCGCGCCACCGGTTCTAGCCGTGCCCATAGAATTGGCGTCATGGCGGCCCTATCAAGGGCAATGTCAAGGCCCGGCAACGCAAAAGGTTGCCCTTCGTGACTAGGTCGTGGCGTGCTCGGCGCAGGATGCAAAACAGGATGGAGGGTTGGCGGGGCTACATTTTTGTTCCCAACACGTATTTTGGACTTACCGCTGATCGCGGCTGGGGGTACTGTTTTTGCTTGATTTAACCGTTCCATTGTTCTGCTCCTTATGCCGATCAAGTGCAACTAGGTCTGGATCATGCGCACGGCAATGTCCAACAACGCTTCTGTCAACGGCCACTCTTGAACGGTGAGACCGGTGTAACGCCGACCGATAATCTTCAACAGGGAAGCCGCTTGGTACAAGGCCACCCAACCAGCATCTGGCCGTGTGCGCACCGTCTGGTAGCCTGCGAGAAATGCCTGTTCGGCCCGCTGAATAAAAGCGGCGTGCTGCGGCTGGCGCAGCGCCTTCCACGTCAGATAGGCCAGAAAGTTGCCCAGATCACGCGCTGGGCTGGCCCAACAAACGCTATCCAAATCGATGAGCACCAACTGGTTATTTTCAAGCATAAACTGATCAGTGCGCAATGCTCCGTGGCTAAGCACCGGCGTCAACTCAGGTTGACGCCGGGCGATAGTGAGGATGGCGGCAAGCGTTTCCTCGAACCGGGTGGCCAAACCAGGATTCACTTGATGCAGCGCCGGACGATATTGATCCAACGCCGCCAGATCACCGGCGAGTGTTTGCTGGGGCCCAGCCACGCCCGTCAGGGTATGCAAAGCTGCGCTACAGCGCCCGGTCGCCAGCAACCAGGGTAGGCGAGTCGTTGCCGCAATCTGCGCATCAAAAGCCACGTTATGCAGTTCGACGCCATCCACAGCCGCTTGCACCACCATCGGCAACGCCGGCCAATAGGCCAGCGGCTTGGCGATGCGCGGCAGTTCCGATTCCGTCTTGGCGGCGTGATAGAGGGCCACGATGGTCTGCCACAGTGGCTCACTATCACGTGCGAACAGCTTGCCAAAGCACAGCTCTTGCCCTGACGAGGTTTGCAGCTCGTAACGAAATGCGCAGCGAACGCCGGGCTTATACCGGATGGGTCTCATTGCACAAGCTTGAACGACACTTGCCCGCCCACGCCCCTGTCGTAAAGTTACAAATCTTTCACGCATGGCATCACCATCGACGGCCAGCGTCAGACCAGGCAGTTGTGGATCCGCCACAAAGAGCCGATGGTGAAGATCGGTGGGCGTCGCTTCGACAACCCCGATCGTCTGTTCTGGCATCATCTGTTCTGACGCAGACCCGGCCTGTTCCACCGACAAGGTGTAGGTCATCTCACAGCGTGTGGCAGGGCTATAATTCACATCTTGCCGGCGACACGCCTTTACCGTGGTTTGTAGAGCAGCGGTTGTCTGTTGTGTCGACCAATGTTGCTCAAAATGCTGCGCCACGCGCCTGGCATCAAAAGCAAACGACAGGGTCGGTAGCGTAGCATCGATGTCAAGCCAGTTCATAGGCCAAATTCCTCATGGGGCTGGGTAGGCTAAAGTGAAAGGCCGGCGTTGGTAAAAGGTCCACTAACTGTGCCGCGGCCACATGCATCCCCTGCAAATCCGGTTTGTTGGGCGTGGATAGCGTTGACCCCAGGCTCAAGTTTTGTACGACCAGCGGCACAAGCGTATCAACGCTCAATTCATCGGGGTCCAACATGTCAACCCAACCGCGGGCGGCAAAGAGTTGTGCGCGTGTGCGTTGTTCGGCGCTGGGCCCGCGGCGTGGGACGAAAATCGCCCGCTTGCCGCTCTGCAAGATTTCGACGCTTGTGTTATAACCCGCCATTGCCACCACGAGATCGGCGGCTTGGAGATAGCTATTGGTGTCATCTACGCTGGTGATAATACGCACGGGCAAGCCTTGGGCTCGCACCTTCAGATCCTTGCGCAGTTCAAACGGCATGAAGGGCCCCGTGATCAAAACCAAAAGTGAGTGCTGACGTCGCTGGATGACGGGCATGGCATCGACTAACGTCCGCATCATCGGGTAGGCATCCGCACCACCACCGGCCATCGCCACCACCAATTTGGCACAGGCATGGGCGCCTGTGAGCAACTTTCTCCGCAACGCCACGCCCGTGTTTAGCTTGGCCTGTCTGGCCGAACGTGGCCCACCCATTGACAATTCAGGCGCACGCTGTTTCGGGGACTCACACACATACCCGCAATAGCGCAAACGGTCGGCCACGCTTGGTGAAAAGCGATATTGTTCGGCCAGGTCGAATACGTCGCGCATGCCATAGACCAACACTCGGTCGTAATATTGTTCGACCGCGTCATAGGCGCCTTCGATCTGCCAGCGGCTTTGCACAACTTCGGGTGCATCCAAAATGTCGCGCAAGCCGAGGACAATCTTTGTCTCTGCGCCGCTCGCTCGCAACGCCGCCAGGGTTGGCAAGAGTTCACCCATTGCGCCATGCGGCATATGATCGACCAGCAGAATCTGTGGCCGAAAACCCAGCACCGTCCGCTCAATGAGTTCTCGACGCAGGGCAGAGACTTCGCTAAACGGCAACGTCAGATTGGCAGCGCGCCACTGGCCAGGCCCATCTTTAACAATCGACGGGAGTTTTAGGTAGTCATGGTTTGGCGCCGGTGTAAAAAACTGCCCCAAGGGCGAATCGGAGAGCGTCAGGACACTCGCATCTGGGCATAACCCTAGAAACTGGCTGGCAATCAGGTGCGTGCGTCGCATATGACCAAGCCCCAAGCCGTCCTGGGAATATGTGGCGATTCGCATGGGAAGATTTTTGCTTGTAGGGATATACATGAGCCACCTCTTTCGTTAAGCCATTTTTCGATGTCTGGTAGACCGCAATGGCAGCTGTTCAAAACGGCGCTTAGCAAGCGGACGTTTTAAATTTATCTACCGCGTCTGTTCGCTTTTATAGTAGTTCATCCAGGCACAGCAAACGAGGCGCATTGTCTGACAAGTTGGCGGATTCTTCTGTTAATATTCTATTAACTTTGATAGATTGGGTATGAATGGCGTACTGGTGGGGAAGCGGGGAGGGTGCAGATTGAAGACAAAAGCCTATTAACGCAGAGGGCCCACAGAGGCACGCCGAGCCCCCTTTGCGCTCTCTGCGGTTAAAAGTTTTGCACAGCCTGGCCACGATCGAAACATTTAGTTTACACGGGGCTTTACTTTCCAGAGACTGGCATACTTCTTGCGATACTTGATGTCCTCTTCCGTTTCGATTAAGGCCAACGCCGTTGCTTTTATTTTCTCGTCCTTTACCTCGTCATAGAGCTTTCTAAGCCCTTGAATAATATCGTAGCGGATCAAGGTGTAGTTCTTTTCCGCCCTACAGTCTCTGAAGCGACCGGCCAGCCCTTCGACCACAAGTTGCTGTTGGGGTTTGCCAGCCGTCCCAATTTTCCAGAGCGATTGTAGGCTATGCCGGGCGGTGACGAATTTTTCATCCTTCGTAACGGTGAGCAGCGCGGCAA
>JAPLGZ010000175.1 GCA_026389895.1 Chloroflexota bacterium
GGCTTGCTGAGCCACCACACGGGTCGTTGGCGTCAACGCGCCGATCAGAATGCTCAACGCCATGAGGGTGGTGGAAATAACGGCAACTAGTGAGCCGGTTTTAGGAAATGTGATGCTTCTTGGCCTGGCAACTTGTTGATTGGCGGGGTCACGAATCGTCATTGGCTACTCCTTGTATACGATGAATGTTTAAATATTTACCTGCTGACTAGCCTGACCAGGTCAGCATTCGCTCAGGCGCTGGCCTCTCCACTCGCTGTTTTCTAGTCTGCTTACGTCGAACTCACGTTAGTTTTACATAAAGGTGGGCAGGTCTCTATATATCAATAGGTGACGTAATATATAGAGTAAGATATAATTTTAGCGTGCGCTTGAGGTCAAAAGTACGCACAGACCACTCAAAGTGGAGACTTTGGCGCCAGAACAAGCGTATGAGTCTCCTTCAAAACTAGCTCAAAACATCGCTGTGCGAAACTAAGCGTTATCAGGCGCGGATTTTTAGCGCAAAGCGTGCGAAGGAATAACCGAGTGCCAACGACAACTTATATCCTTCTGCGATTCAAAACAAAGGAGCAAAGACGCAATGCCTTATGGAATTAATACCGTCACCGTGATTGGCGCAGGCACGATGGGCGCGGCGATTGCTGGACAACTGGCCAATGCTGGCATGGCGGTGACGCTGCTCGACGTGGCCCCTAGCGAATTAACCGCGCAAGAGCAGGCTGCTGGCTTGACGCTCGAACACCCCAAGGTGCGCAATCGAATTGTGCAGGCCGGTTTCGAGCGCATGACCAAGGCTCGCCCCGCCAATCTCTTCAGTGCCGAGACGGCCAGCCGAATTAAGCTGGGCAACCTAAGCGATGATTTTGAGCGCGCGGTCAGCAAAAGCGATTGGGTGATCGAAGTGATTATCGAGAAGGCCGAACCCAAGCAGGCCCTCATGCAGCGGATCGAAGCGGTTGCGCCGGCCAACGCCATTATCAGTTCCAACACATCGGGCATTCCGATTCATTTGATCAGCGAAGGGCGCAGTGCCGCCTTCAAAAAGCGTTTTCTGGGCACCCATTTCTTTAATCCACCCCGGTATTTGCATCTGCTCGAGGTCATCCCCACCCCGGAGACCGATTCCCAGATTGTGACGCGCATCCGAGATTTTGCCGAACATGTGCTGGGCAAAGGTGTGGTCATCTGCAAAGATACGCCCAACTTTATCGCCCACCGGATGTTCAGCTACGTGGTCAGCGATCTTAGGGCATTTGCGATTGAGACTGGCTACAGCGTCGAAGAAGTAGATCGGCTGACCGGTGATCTGTTGGGGCGTCCCAAGAGTGGCACTTTCCGTTTGGGGGATGTTGTGGGGATCGACGTACTGGCGTTGGTCAATGAAAATCTCTATCCACTGATTCCCGACGATGAAGATCGCGAGGTTTTACACGGCCGCTACAGCACCGCGGCTTTGAAGGTGCTTCTAGACAATAAACTGCTTGGTAGTAAGACCGGCCAAGGTTTTTATAAGACGGTTACAGATGCCAAGGGTGAGAAGACTTTTCTCGGATTAGATGTGCAGGCCGCCGCCGAAGCCGGCGAAGTCAGCTATATTGAGCCGAAGAAGCCACGCTGGGCAAGTGTCGGTGCTGTGCGTGATCTGCCCACAACCTACCGGCTGCGCGAATTAGCCAATGCTGAGGATCCGGCCGGTGAATTAATTTGGCACACGCTTTCGCATACATTGGCCTATGCGTCTAAGCGTGTACCTGAAATTGCCGATAGCCTGGCCGATATTGATAACGCTATGAAGTGGGGTTTTGGCTGGGAGTTAGGACCATTTGAAACGTGGGACGTCTTAGGCGTTGCGCAAACGGTGGCACGAATGGAAGGCGAGGGCCTTAGCGTGGCCCCTTGGGTCAAGGCAATGTTAGCCAATGGACACCAAACTTTCTATACCTATGCCAATACCAAGCCGCAGGTGTACAGCGTGCTAGAGCAACAAGTTGTCCCTTTGGCACAAAGTGATACTGTGCTCAAACTCAAGGATCTCAAGCGCAGCAAACGCCCATTGGCTGAAAACGAATCGGCCAGCCTGTTGGATATGGGCGATGGGGTACTGCTGCTTGAATTTCACAGCAAGATGAACGCGCTGGACGCTGGGATCTTTGCCATTGCGCAAGTTGCGATTGAGCGTCTGTATGGCAACGCCACCGGTCTAGTGATCGGCAACGAAGGTCATAATTTCAGTGTTGGCGCCAATTTAATGGTCTTGGGCACGGCGGCCCGCGCTGGCCAATGGCAAGAGGTGGAAGCCGCGCTGAAAGCTGGCCAAGATGCCCTGATGGCGCTACGCAAAGCCCCCAAACCAGTTGTCGCTGCCCCTTTTCAACGTGTATTGGGCGGTGGCGTCGAAATTTCGCTGGCGTCTGACCGGATTGTAGCCCAAGCTGAAACTTACATGGGGCTGGTCGAGTTTGGCGTAGGTATTATTCCGGGCTGGGGTGGCTGCAAGGAACTGGTGCGCCGCATTGTCAGCCCCCACATGCATGCCACCAACGTCAACCCGACGCCGTATCTGCGCCAAGTGTTTGAGACCATTGGTTTTGCCAAAGTTTCGACTTCGGCGGTCGAAGCGCGCGATTTGGGCTTTTTGAGTACAGAAGATCGGATCGTCATGAATACGGATCATCTGCTGGCCGAGGCCAAGCGCGCGGTGTTACAACTCGCTGATGGTTACACGGCGCCGATCACCAAAGGCAACGTTTATGCCGCCGGGCGCGATGTATTGGCGAGCATGAAGATCGAAATTTATTCCTTGCAGAGTGGGGGGTATATCAGCGCCCACGACGCTAAAATTGCGAATAAGCTCGCCTATACCCTCTGTGGCGGCGACCTCAGCGCCCCACAATGGATGGATGAACAATATTTTCTCGATTTGGAACGTGAAGCTGTGCTGAGTCTAGCCGCTGAAGCGAAGACACAAGAACGTGTTTGGTATATGTTGCAGAATGGAAAACCGCTGAGGAATTAGCTGAGTTGCAAATTTTGAGTTGCGAAAAGGATGATGATGTGGGTAGACAAACTTACAACTATGTGATGAAAATATTGCGATGCTCATTACGGTCATTAATGCTCAAAGAAAGCAATTTCCAACTAAGGTCAGCCCTGATCAACTGTGTTCGACAAGTGAGACTTCGCACCTCGCAATTCGCAATTCGCAGTATATATTGAAAGGACAAATTCTCATGCAAAATGCTGTCATTGTCGCTGCTGTGCGCACTGCGGTGGGTAAAGCCCCGAAAGGAAGTTTGCGCACGACCCGGCCCGATGATCTGGCCGCCGAAGTGATCAAGGCTGTGATCGAACGTGCTGGTATTGAAGCCAACGAAATCGAAGATGTCGTGCTCGGTTGCGCCTTTCCGGAAGCCGAACAAGGCATGAACGTGGCGCGGATTGCTTTGCTGCGCGCCGGTTTGCCAGAAACGGTCTGCGGCCAAACAATTAATCGTTTCTGTTCCAGTGGTTTACAGAGTATCGCCTCGGTGGCCCAACAGATCATGGCCGGCATGGGCGAATCGATCATTGCTGGCGGCGTCGAGAGTATGTCCATGGTGCCAATGATCGGCAACAAGTTTGTGGCCAATCCGACGTTGGCGGAACAGTATCCCGGCGTCTATATTGGTATGGGGATGACCGCCGAAAACGTGGCTCGCCAATATAAAATCAGCCGGGAAGACCAGGATGCTTTTGCTCTACGCAGCCATCAAAGGGCCGCGGCTGCATTAGACGCTGGCAAATTTCAAGCCGAAACCTTGCCAATTCACGTGATGATGAAACTCGGCGCGGGCAGCGAGGTCAAAGAATCGGCCTATACCTTCGACAAAGATGAGGGGGTGCGGCGTGACACGTCTATTGAGGCCTTGGCGAAGTTAAAGCCGGTCTTTCATGTCAAAGGCAGTGTGACAGCTGGCAATAGCAGCCAGACCAGTGACGGGGCCGCCGCATTGTTATTGATGAGTGAAGAAAAAGCCAAAGCATTAGGTCTAAAACCGCTGGCACGCTTTGTTAGCTTCGCCGTAGGTGGTGTGCCGCCAGAGGTAATGGGCATTGGGCCTGTGGCCGCTGTGCCCAAGGCGCTCAAATTAGCGGGTATGGCACTAAAAGATATCGATCTGGTCGAACTCAACGAAGCCTTTGCCGCCCAGGCGCTTGCTGTCATTCGCACTTTAGAAATGGACGAAGATCGCGTCAATGTCAATGGTGGCGCAATTGCCTTAGGGCATCCGCTCGGCTGCACCGGCGCCAAACTCACTGTGCAGATGATCCATGAGTTACAGCGTCAGGATAAGCAGTTTGGGTTAATTACCATGTGCATCGGTGGTGGTATGGGTGCAGCAGGGATTATTGAGCGATTGAATTAGCGACCCTTCCCTACTAGACGGGGGAACTCATTTGCGAATCGACTATGCCAAATAAGCTTGATCCTTTGATCGCCTCTGGCACTGCCAATCCTTCCGAACGGCTCCCTTCCCCTAGCAGGGGAAGGGCCGGGGATGAGGGTCATTCATCTACCGTGAAAAATTCGCTCTGTCCCCGCGGCTCGCGTACTGCAAAGAGCATAATTAGCAGCGCAGTTAACCCAATCAACGCCGAAACGCCAAAAAGCCAGATATAGCTTACCGTGGCAAGCAATCCACCAATAATTGGCCCGAGCGCATTGCCAATGCCGACCGCTGTGTTGGCAATGCCAATGTAGGTTGGCCGGTGCTTGGGTAAGGAAAATTCTAGCGCAATCAACACACCAGAGACAATCGAGATGCCATTGGCAGCCCCGATCAGAAAAAAGAGTGGATAATACCAATCAGGGTTTGGCGCCCACCAGGCCAAGGCATAGGCCGCTACCGTGGCCCCAATGCCCAATTCTAGAGCTAATTTATGCCCAAAGCGATCTGCTAGCAGGCCTGCGACCAAGTTGCCAATCGTTTGCCCGATCAGCAGGGCTGTTGTAAAAATCCCTACGGTGCTATCGGCTAGATTCCAGCGTTCGACGGCTGCGACTGTTAAAAAGCCCGCACCCATGCTCCCAGTGGTGGCAAGTAAACGGGCTAATAAAAAACGACGAAAATTGCGGTCACCTTGGAAAATCTGGATGATCTTGCGCCGGCTTGCGCCCGTCTGTTGCCTCCTAAATGCGGGGGCGTGCGGTACGGGTTCGCGCGTTAGCGCAATAAAGAACCAACTGAAGGAGGTTGCCGCAGCGGCAATCAAGAATGCATAGGCAAAATTGACGGGAAAGGGATAGGTTGCCAACAGCCACCCACTGAAGATTGCCCCGACCGCCCCCAGACCAGTCCCCACAAAGGAAGTAAAGCCAAAGAATAGCCCGCGCCGCTCCACCGGAAAGCAGCGGGCGATCAGATCTGACCAGGCCGGCGCAATCATGCCGGCCCCCACGCCATACCATGCATAGGCAAAGAAGAAAATTGCGAGGGCCAGTGTCCGGCTCTGCGTGGCGGCTAGGGCCGCAACTGGGAGTAACCAGATCGGCAAGCGTTCAGCGAAAATCCCGATATTTACAATGATCGGTTTCTTACGGGCAAACCGCTCAATCGTGCTTGAGGTGAAGAGCTGGGGCAAATACCAACTAGATTGGCCTAATATAGCCAATAAGGCAAACCAAAAGGGGCTGAGCGTCAGCTTGCTGATAAAGAGCGGCAAGATGGTGGTGGTAGAAATAAAGCTGAGTCCAAACCAGAAAAAAGCGCCGTCACCTAGATTGACGGCAAAATTCCACCGATAATTCTTATGCATCTGCTCGTGCAATTCTGCTTCGCTGTGTTCATGCACTGGCACGTCGAGTTGGAGGAGCCGGCGCATGGCCAGCCTGCCCCAACCCGTCACTTGAATACCCATTGTCTTCCCCTGTCTACCTAATCAATAAAGTTTGCGCTGCTTAAAGCCAAATACTACGCGCCCAAACAAAAGGCGTCCTCGCATTTTACAACGAGGACGCCTTATTATCTATTTTAAAACTAAGCAGGGAAATGGCCCCACTGTGGGCTATTCCCAAGTTGTACTATCTGATCGGCTTACTACCCCCCTAGCCCCGTCAGCCCTCCGGTAAAGAGCGCAGTCCACATACCGGGAAGGATGCCAATTAAAACTGTGAAAATCGCCGCGACGGCCAGTCCTATGCTAAGCGCCGACCAGGTGCTGCGTTGCGACAGCGTTTCTGCACCCGGTTTCTCGAAGTACATGGAGACGGTGACGCGTAGATAATAGTAGGCGCCGATAGCGCTATTGAGCATGCCAATCACGGCGAGCCAAGCCCATCCGCCGTCTACCGCTGCTTTGAAGACAAAAAGCTTTCCGAAGAAACCGGCCAGTGGTGGCACACCACTCAGGCTAAACATAAAAATCGCCATGGCGAGGGCTAACCAAGGCCAGCGCTGCCCAATCCCAGCCGCGCGATTCTGCAGCGCATCGCCCTCGTTGGCCTTTTCCAACATGATCACCACCGCAAATGCGCCAATATTCATGAACGCATAGGTGAATAGATAGAAGAGCGCTGCGTCGGCCCCTTCTGACGTGCCTGCCACGATACCCACTAGCACATAACCAGCATGGGCAATGCTCGAATATGCGAGCATACGTTTTAAGCTGCTCTGGCGCAAAGCGGCTAGATTGCCCAGCGTCATGGTCAAAATGGCCATAATCGCCAGCGCCCAACCCCAACTTGGCTGTTGAGCTGGCAGTGCAATCACTAGCACGCGGATAAAAGCCGCAAAAGCCGCTGCTTTGGTGCCGACGCTCATAAATGCCGTCACTGGTGTCGGCGCACCTTGATAAACATCTGGCGTCCACATGTGGAAAGGCACCAGACTGACTTTAAAGCCAAAACCAACCAGCAACAAGGCAATGCCGGGGTAAAGTAGGGCCAGATTGCTATTGCCACCAGCCAGAGCTTTGGCAATTTCATCGTATTGAGTGCTACCCGCTGCGCCATAGATCAACGCTGCGCCATAAACAAAAAAGGCACTAGAGAAAGCACCGAGCAGAAAATACTTCATGCTTGCTTCAGAGCTACGGGGACTTTCACGGTTGAGCCCACACAGGATATAGAGGGCCAGCGACAAGATTTCCAGCGCCACAAAGACGACCATCAAATCGGTGGCGGCGCCCATCATTGTCATACCGGCAGCACAGAGCAGCAGGAGCGCATAATATTCGCCAACTTGCTTGTTGATGCGCGGAATGTAGCTGGCACTAAGCAAAATACCCAGCCCCGTCGCGACCAAAATGATCAGCCGTAAACCGAGGGCAAAATGGTCAGAGACCGCGCCGCCTTGAAAGGAAGCCGCCGGTTGGCTATATTGCTGGATGCAGACAAGCCCTGCCACTGCTACGCCAACCAGGGCCAGCCAGGGCAAAAGAGTTCGTCCAGTTGGCCGTTCATCTGTGCCAACCATATCCAAGATCATGACCAGCATGGCGAAACCGACTAGAATTAGCTCGGGGAGGATCACGCTAACATTGAGATTCGCAGACATAGATTAACGCCCTACCTTCATGACAATCGCAGGCTGTTGATTAATCAAGGCTTGCACGGATGGGTTGATTTTGTCTAGAAACAGATTGGGGAAGAGTCCAATAATAAAGAACAACAGCACCAGCGGCAGTAACATCGCAATTTCGTCGAATTTGAGATCAGACAAGCGATTTGCCTCATTGGCGGGGTTGGTAATTGGGCCCTGGGCAATTTTGCGGAAAGCGGTTAACAAATACCAGGCCGCCAAAATGACCCCGATGGCCGCTAGAATTGCGAAGACTGGCTCGTGTTTATACATGCCGATCAGAATGGTAAATTCACCCACGAAGCCGTTGAGACCCGGTAATCCAGCGCTACTCATGGCAACGACCAAGAAAAAACCACAGAAAATCGGGACACTTTTCCACAAACCACCAAACTCAGCCAACAGGCGAGTGTGACGGCGTTCGTACAATAAACCGACCATCAAGAAGAGTGCACCTGTGCTCAAACCATGATTGACCATTTGTAACACAGAGCCGCTAACGCCCTGTGGATTCATCGCCACCACACCTAACATAACGTAGCCCAAGTGGGCTACCGAGCTATAGGCGACCAGCGATTTTACATCCTTTTGGACCAGGGCGACCAGCGCCCCGTAGATAATGCCAATAATCGCCAGAATCGCGATCACGGGGCCAAATTGCGCCGCAGCCTGCGGGAAAATTGGTGCGGCAAAGCGTAAGTACCCGTAGGTACCTAGCTTTAGTAGCACGCCCGCTAGAATAATCGAACCAGCCGTCGGCGCTTGCACGTGGGCGTCTGGCAACCAAGTATGAAAGGGAAAAAGCGGGATTTTGATGGCAAAGGCCAGTGCAAAGGCAATAAAACCCCAAGTCTGGAAGGTGGGGCTCATTTTGGCGGCCAAGGCCGGTAGCTCAGTAATATCAAAGCTGCCTGTCGCAAAGTAAACGGCCAAAATGGCCACAAGCATGACGGCCGATCCAGCAAAGGTGTACAGGAAGAACTTCATCGCTGCATAGACGCGGTTGCCGCTCCCCCAACGCCCGATCAAGAAATACATTGGGATCAAGGTCAATTCAAAGAAGACAAAGAACAAAACCAGATCCAGGGCGATGAAGGCGCCAATCATGGCCGTTTCTAAGACGAGCATGAGCGCTAGGTAGGGGCCGATACTGTCAGTGACATATTTATTACTGAAGTAGATGGCAATCGGCATGAGGAATGTGGTCAAGAGCACCAGAAATAGACTGATGCCATCCACACCCATATGATAGCGCAAATTGAATTCTGGTAGCCAGCGCAGGTCTTCGACAAACTGCATGTTGGCCTGGCCATTGTCCCAATTGACCCAGAGCAACAAACTGACGACAAAAGTGACCAACGTCGTAATAAAAGCTGCCCGTTTTTTGGGGCTGTCGCCTGCCAGCGCCATCACAATCAATGCGCCAACCAATGGCAGAAATGTAATCAACGAAAGTAAGTACGGGATAGGAGATGACATGACAAATCTTTCCTAATATTCTATGAGCGGTAGTTGACGACAGACGACAACGCCGACATTACTTGTTGAATGACCACTGATTACAGCCGATAATAGCCTATTATCGGTGGTCATTCCATTTAAGCCGCAAAAACAAAATAGGCAACGATCACGGTGACGCCAACCAGAATACTCAGGGCGTAGGTAGGAACGGCACCATTTTGTAAGTAACGCACGCTATCACCCAAGGTTTGGCTAACTTGGGGAATCCAATTGACAAAACCATCAATGACCGTACGGTCAATAAAGCTGGCCAATACTTCCGACGAGCGGCGGATCGGGTTGACGATGAATTTATTGTAAAATTCGTCTACATACCATTTGTGTTCAGCCACCGACTGGAATGCCTTGAAGGGTTCTGTCAATTGCCGTGCGCGCGGTGAGTTTTTGAAATAGCGCTCATACGCCAGCAGATATCCAACAACAGCGATAATGGCGCTCAGCGTAAGCGCCAGCAGTTCGTAGGTCAAAAATGGTTCTTCGTGATGACCAAGCGCCGGTTCTAGCCAATGTTCTAGACTGGCAACAAAGGGTAGATTCAGCAGGCCACCAATCAAGGCCAAAGCCGCCAGAATCCACAAAGGTGTGGTCATGAGGGCCGGGCTTTCGTGTGCATGATCATACAAATGTTTGTCGCGCGGCTTGCCAAAGAAGGGAATAAATACGGCCCGGAAGCTATAGAAGGCCGTGAGCAGCGCCGTAAACAGACCAATGACGTATAGGGCTGGATTGGCCTCTAGAGCGCCAGTCAAAATGGCATCTTTAGAGAAGAAACCCGACATTAGTGGAATACCGGCCAACGCCGCCGAACCAATCACAAAGGTGCGGAAGGTGCTGGGCATTTTGTCCTTTAGGCCACCCATTTTGCGAATGTCAAGCTCGCCATGCAAACCGTGCATAACGCTACCAGCCGCCAAGAACAAGAGAGCTTTAAAGAAGGCATGCGTCACCAGATGGAAGATTGACGCGCCATACGCACCAACACCCACACCAAGCATCATGTAGCCTAGCTGTGAAACGGTCGAATAAGCCAGAATCTTCTTCAGATCGGTCTGGACTAGGGCAATTGACGCTGCAAACAGCGCGGTCAAAGCACCGATCCACGCGGCCGTCACCGAAGCACTGGTGGCGATCTCCCACAAAACGTGGGTGCGTGCGATCATATAGATACCGGCAGTGACCATCGTGGCGGCATGGATCAGGGCCGAAACTGGCGTAGGGCCAGCCATGGCGTCTGGCAACCAGACATAGAGTGGACCGCCCAGAGCGCTAACCTGGCAACGATCATGCCAAAATCGCCTACACGATTGACCAAGAAGGCTTTCTTGCCTGCGTCTGCGTAGTAGCCATAGCTATCATCGCGCTGGTCAAACCAGAAGCCAATGAGCAGGAATGAGGCCAAGCCCACCCCTTCCCAGCCAACGAACATGCCGAGGAAACTGTCGCTCAGCACGAGGATTAACATGGCAAGAATAAAGAAGTTGAGGTAGATAAAGAAGCGTTGGAAGCGTTCCTCGTGCTCCATATAGCTGATCGAGTAGATGTGAATCAACGCCCCCACACCAGTCACCACCAGCGTTAGTGTAATGCTGAGTGGGTCGATCAACATGGCTGAGCTCACGTGAAACTTCTCGATCGTGATCCAATCCCACAAATGCACTGTAACTGAGCGCGCCTCGGGCTCTAACCCAAAGAGACTGAAGAGCAGCCCAACAGCGATAAGAAAGGCTGCGATGACTGCGCCTGCGGCAATCGCCCCGATCAACGTCTTATTCAGACGATGCCCGATGAGCAAATTGATCAGCGCACCAGCGGCTGGAAAGGCAAATAATAACCAGGCAAGATCAAACATGGATCCATCCTTTTTACAGGTAGTCGGTAATGGGTAGCAGGTTATTCGTTCGGACAATCTCCAAGCCGTGTGGCCTGCTACGGATTCTCTGCTATCTGTTTCTCAATTTTAAATCTAAATTTTTGATAACTACCACTTGAGCAGGTTGATCTCGTCAATGTTGGTGGTATTCGTATGACGATTGTGTGAAATCACGATGGCAAGACCTACAGCTACCTCGGCAGCCGCCACAGCCATGATCATAAACACAAAAATCTGCCCGTTTAAATTGCCCCATTGGCGACTCAATGCAATCAGCGTCAAGTTAACGCTGTTTAGCATCATTTCCACACACATAAAAATAATCAAGGCACTGCGCCGTGTCAGCACACCTAGTGCGCCGATAATAAAAATAATTGCCCCTAACAACAGATAGTAACTGGTAGGAATCACGATTCTTTCCTTTATTTCGCTACACAAGCCATCATAACCAATTGGTAGCTGTCGAAAATACCTTGCACTGCTCATCCACTACGTTTTACTGCTCTTCAATCTTGAGTTTTGGACGGCGCGCCAACAACAACGCGCCCAGCAAAGCCACTAACAATAGGACAGCGGCAAGTTCGAAGGGGAGAATGTAACGGGTAAACAATTCCAGCCCTACCGCTTGTGGTGATCCGCCTTGGAGAAGTGCTGCATTGGGTTCTACACCTGTAAAACCTTGGAGCAAACTGATCGCCAACCCACCGAGCAATACAATGCCAAGTGCGAAGCCAACATAAGGCGTCCAGGTGCGATGTTCAGCCTGATTAACAATCTTCTCGCTGCCGATTAACATAATCACGAACAAAATCAGAATGACGATGCCACCCGCATAAATAATTACCTGAATTGCGGCCAAAAACTGCGCTTCTAGCGTAATATAGAGGATCGCCAACGTGCCAAAATGGGCTAATAGAAAGAGCGCACTATGGACGGGGTGATTGCTAGAAACCACACCTACAGCCGCCGCCAAACTAATTGCCCCAATCAAGACGAAAAATAGGACTGATAATGTCATTTGCTTGATTCCTTGTCCGCTGAAATGTACTGCATAAAACGTACGCGATCAACTATCGTCCGTCGTACGTTTTACGTAAGTAATTACTCAGGTCGAATCACCACGTTGGGTTCACCTGGGTTCAGTAATTGTTGCTTTGTCAGAATAAAGTCGCGGCGATTGTAATTCGCCATAGCGAATTCACTCCCCAATACAATTGCTTCGACCGGGCAAGCTTCCTCGCAGTCACCACAAAAGACGCACCGCAACAGGTTGACTTCATAAACCTTCGCGTAACGTTCACCGGGTGAAGTGGGGTGATTGGGATCGTTTTCTTCGGCCTCGACGTAAATGGCAGCGGTTGGGCAAGCGGCTTCACATAGCATGCAGCCAATGCAGCGTTCCATACCATTTTCGTAGCGGCGCAATTCATGCTTGCCGCGAAAGCGTGGGTAGAGTGGCACAGGCGAAGCCGGGTATTCTACGGTAATCGGCTTCTGTGTCAGATGCTTGAGCGTAACGCCCATGGCCCTACCAATTTCGGTTGCACCTTTGAAAAATTTGTTAAAACCCATAGCGTAATATCCTTGACATTTAGATAAGTAGTGGTTAGTAAGGAATGGGTCTTGCCTTTGCCAACTTACGGATGACCACCTACTGCTTACTTAAAGAACAGCACCAAAAGCGCTGTAATGATCATGTACACGATCGAGCCGGGTAACAAGTATTGCCAGGTAAAGCGCATCAACTGATCATAACGCGGCCGGCCAATACTGGCACGCACCCAGATGAACACGAAGAGGAGGATAATGACCTTAACCGCCAACACAAATGGCCCTAGAATTGGCAGAAAATCGGTAATCCCAAACGGCAACTTCCAACCCCCAAAGAAGAGCGTTGCCATGAGCGTGCTTGTTGTAATCACGTTCAAGTATTCGGCAATAAAGAACATCGCAAATTTCATACCGCCATACTCAGTCTGAAAGCCAGCCACCAGTTCGTTTTCCGTCTCTGGCAAATCAAATGGTGTGCGGTTACATTCCGCCAGCATGCAGATGAAGAAGAACGGGAACATGATCCAGAGCCAGAGCCATTCCCACCAAGCACGCGGCGATTGGACCAACTGTACCAGGCTAAAGCTGCCAGCCAACATCAGAATGCTGACCAGAAACATGCCCAGTGGCAATTCATACGAGATCATTTGTGCCGAAGAACGCAGGGCGCCCAGGAGCGAATAGTTGTTATTGCTACCCCAGCCGGCCAAAATGATGCCATAGCTTTCCACGCCGGTCAGGGCCAAAATCCAGAGAAAACCAATGTTGACATCGGCAATCGCTGGTGTATTTTTGGTGATCGGAATTACGGCCCAAACGGCTAGCACAGGAATCAAGCCTAGAACTGGCCCTAACAAGTAGACAACCTTATCCACATGGTTAGGGATCACTTCTTCCTTGAAGAAGGCCTTAACCGCATCGGCCGCCGGTAGCATCAATCCATAAGGACCAGCGCGGTTAGGACCGTAGCGAATCTGAAAGCGCGCTAATAGTTTTCGCTCATACCAGGTGAGATAAGCAAATGCTGTCAGCAAGATAAAAAGTAGAATAACCGACCGAATGAGCGGAAAGACAATTAAATTAAGCCAATCCATAGCAGCTTCCTTAATAACTAATTGTGAATAATTAATCTTTAATAGTTAACGCCGGACTATCCTAGACACCAACCATTAATTATTAATTATTAATTATTACCTATTAATTATTTTTGCAACAAGGAGCCTCACGCCCACTTCCTTTCCCTGTAACAAAATTTCCTTCCAGGCGAGAGGGATTAGGCGTGAGGCTCCTCGTTAATTATTTTTGTTGAACTCGTACATGCTCAATATCACTACCGTTCAGGAGCGCACCAACTGGCGCCCCTGGCAAACTTTCCGGAATCCAAGCTGTCCCTGGTTGGACCTGGGCCTCGATTTTTACCGCCATCGTCAATTCTCCATGCGCACTGCGCACGATGACCGGTGTCCCATCAACGACACCCAAGCCCGCTGCATCCGCCGGATTGAGTCCGACAAGCGCAGGCATAATCCTGTCTTTCATTTGGGTCGTGCGGCGGAACATATTACCATCATCGAAGAGCACCGTGCCACTGACGAGCGACAATGGATATTCTTCATACAGCGTAATATTCTGTTGCGTCGCTTCTTGCGAAGTTGGCTGCACATTGAGGGCCTTGGCATCCCATTGCAAGCCTTGATCACCAAGCGCTTCCCACGTTAAGCCAGCGTACAAGGGCACGGCTTTGGTAATTTCAGCCGTAATCCCATGCTCAGCGGCATAAGGCCAATTGGTGCCCATGCGCGTGGCTAGATGATCCAAGATCATCCAGTCTGGCGCAGCCTTGCTATGTGGATCGCGCACTGCCTTGGGCGCCCGTTGCACACGGCGTTCCAGATTTGTAAAGGTGCCGCTGCTTTCGGCCCAACTGACAGCAGGTAGCACCACATCTGCTAGCTTAGCCGTTTCGGTCAAGAAGAGTTCTTGGACAACCAGGAAATCTAGCTTGTCGAGGTTGGCCGTCCATTCGGGTCGTTCACTGGCTGGATTAGCGCCCATAATATAAAGCGCCTTGATCTCCTTGCCTGCCCCGTCCAACATTTGTTTGTAAGTTTTGCCCGCCTTGGTTGGCAAGGTCGCACCCCACAACGTTTGTAACCGTTGTTTGGCTGCTTTGTCATCTAAGGCTGCATGGCCAGGTAGCGCATGGGGCAGCAGACCCATATCGCGGCAGCCTTGGCTGTTGGCTTCAAGCCCTACGTAGGCCAAGCGTTCATAATGGCCAGTGGCCAATGCCAAATTGGTCAGACCGTGCAGTGTATTCTGGCCAGCTTCACCGCGTGCTACCAGTGGTCCGTAAATGATTAACGCATTGGAGCTCTGGGCCAGCGCTTCGGCAGCACGTTTGACTTCGGCTGGGTCCACACCACACAGATCGCGCAACAATTGCTCGACAGCTGACACATCATTCTGAGGCGCTGGTTGGTCACCTTCTTTGGCTTCAAGAGCTGCTTTCGCGGCTAATGCGGCCGCCGTCAAACCATTGAGTAAGGTGGCTTCCGTACCTGGCTTGTAACCGAGATAAGGACCTTGATAGCGCGTCAATTCAATTTTGCGCGGATGGGCAATGATTAATTTTGCCTTGCCTTTACGTACGGCTCGCTTCAAATGCACATCTAAAATCGGCAATTCTTCGCTTGGATCCACCCCGAAGAGGAAAATTGTATCCACTTTGGGGTTAGGCCCATACTGGGGCTTCATGACATCGGCCAGGGCTGGTAAACCGGTGGCCAATGCCGCTACATCCCCACCATCGCGGTGATCGATGTTGTTGGTGCCGATCATCTGGCGGAAGAAGCGCTGTAACAAATAGTTGCTCTCGTTGGATAATTTTGCGCTCCCAATGCCACCAATTGCGTCAGCACCATTGGTTTTCTTGATCGCTTGCAATTTATCCGCAATCACCTGAAGTGCTTCGCTCCAGGGCACCCCGACTAATTCGCCATTTTTGCGCACCATCGGCATAGTCAAGCGGTCTTCGGCATTGACCCAAGCGTGGGCAAAACGGCCTTTGTCGCATAGCCATTGATCGTTGACCTGCATATTTTCGCGGCCAACGATGCGCCGCAACTTGTGGGTGCGGCTGTCTAACCGCACATTACACCCCACCGAGCAATGGGTGCAGATGCTGGCAGTGCGCTCGATCTCCCACGGGCGGTAGCTAAAACGTGCCACGCGGTTGGTCAATGCGCCGACGGGGCAGATATCAATAATATTGCCACTGGTTTTGGCGTTAACCGGTTGACCAGGTTGAATATCGATCAAAGTCTGACCGCCACGTTCAAAGAGCCCCAACTGCGGCTTATCTTCCCACTCTTCCAAATAGCGGATACAGCGCCAACAGACCACACAACGTTCCTGATCCAAGACAATTGTGTCGGAGATCATATAGTGTTTGTTCTTATGGCGTTTGGGTTCTACAAGGGCGCTAATGCCAGGACCATAGCGCATGGTCTGATCTTGCAACGGGCATTCGCCGCCCTTATCGCAAATCGGACAGTCCAACGGATGGTTGAGCAGAATAAAACCCAGGGTAGCCTCCTGGGTTGCCTTGACCTGGGGAGTATTCGTCTTTACAACCATGCCTTCGGCTACGGGCACAGAACAGGCCGTCTGCAACATAGGACCGCGCGGACCGGTAATTTCTACCAGACACATACGGCAGCAAGCCACCGGATCTAGCTTGGGATGGCTGCAAAAGACGGGAATTTCGATATTTAACTTTGCCGCCGCATCGACCACCAAGGTGCCTTTCGGCACGGCAACGGCGCGGTCATCAATGGTTACGTTTACTAAATCTGTCGTCATAGGTCAATCATTCCCTTGTCTGGGCAAAACTTGTGAGAAGTTAATCTGCACTCACCATCGTATCGCGCAAGATTGGCGACTCGCCAATCGGCTTCATTGTGCTGTCATGGAGTCCGCTCGATTGCTCGACATCGGGCCGATAGATGGGCCGAATTGGAATCTCTGGGCCGATATTTTCGGGATTTGTCGCCATGATTTTATCGGTAAACTCGATACGGAACTTGGTGAGATTGCTTTGCATCCCCCATACCGCGGCATCGCCAAAGGGACAGAAGCTCTTGCCTGAAATGAAGGAGGCAATTTTCTCCAACAAAGGCAAGTCTTGGGTGCGGCCACCGCCATCTTCAATGCGCTCTAGAATATCTTCGAGCCAGCCTGTGCCTTCGCGACAGGGCGTGCATTTCCCACAACTCTCCTCGCGATAGAAACTTAACGTACGCCGAGCAACTGATACCATTGGCGCTCGTGAATCCATCACAATAATCCCAGCCGAGCCGAGCAATGAACCCGCCGCCTGCACACTTTCGTAATCAAGCAACGTATCAAGCTGATCCGCCGTCAGCAGCTTCATCGATAACCCACCAGGACAGACGGCCTTAACCGGTGCATCGTCCTCTTCTGGACCACCACCATAAGTATAAATCAAATCGCGTAGTGATGTAGCATGTGGCAGTTCATACAGCCCTGGGCGTTTAACATTGCCACTAAGGCAGAAAATGCGGAAGCCTGTGCTTTTTTCGGTGCCAAAACCCTTGTACCAATCAACGCCATTGCGCATAATGTGCGTTACGTTGCAGATTGATTCAACGTTATTCACAATCGTCGGTTTCGCATAGAGACCTTCGACTGCGGGAAAAGGTGGCTTCATACGCGGATGGCCGCGATAGCCTTCCAGACTGGTCAGCAAAGCCGTTTCTTCGCCGCACTCATAAGCACCCGCACCGCGATGGATAACAATCTCTAGATTTTTCTCTGTACCAAAGATCCCTTTACCCAAAAAGCCTTTGGCTTTGGCGGCTTTCACCGCTTCAACCAAGCGGGTATAAGCAAAATAATATTCGCCGCGAATATAGACAAACGCCAACTCACAATCAATCGCAAAGGCGCTCATCATGATACCTTCAAGCAACTGATGCGGGTCATATTCCATGACAAGGCGATCTTTAAAGGTACCGGGTTCCGATTCGTCGGCATTGATTACTAAATAACGTGGCTTGGCAGGCGCCAGGAAGCTCCATTTGGTGCCAGTTGGGAAACCTGCGCCACCACGGCCACGTAAACCGCTCGCTTTGATCATATCAATCACCGCAGCCGGTTGCATTTCGCTGAACACTTTCTTGGCAGTTTCGTAACCACCATCAGCGATATAGCTCTCGATCGTGTGGCTGTCTTGCTTAAGTGCCCGCGCCGTTAGAAAACGCGGCTCCATACCACCAACCGTGTATGGACCGGCAGCCTTGCCTTCATTGTTTGGATCGCCGGCTGGTGTCCAGCGTTCCAGTGTATTGAAAGCTTTGCCGCTGTTGAGCAAGTCTAAAAACTTCTCGACATCTTGGTCGGTCTTCATTTCCTCGAAATAGCGAATCTGACCGGTCTTCTGTTCGGTGACGGAGGCCATCGGCGCGGTGCCGCATGAACCCAGGCACTCCATATGATCGAGCCCATACTTGCCATCAGCGGTCTGTTCGCCGTGATGGATGCCTAATTTTTCTTCAATGTGGTGCAGGCATTTATTTGCACCGCGCAACATACAAGGCACGTTGGTGCATACTTCAATGTGATACTCGCCTTTGGGCTCTTCGTGGAACATATTGTAAAAGCCCACGACTGCGCCTACTTCGGCTGGCTCGAGGTCAAGCATCTCTGCCAGTTCGTTTTGCGCTTCTACTTTGCAATAACCAAATTCGCGCTGGATCACGTAGAGCGCAGGCAGAATAGCCGAACGCTGACGACCCACCGGATACAGGTCCATCCACTTTTTAATTTCAGCACGTACTGCTTCTGATAGCACCATAATTGATCCTACTCTTTAAACTTCACTCGTAATGAATCCACATAGGGATTACTTTGACTTGGATTACTTTGACGAATGTTCGTCGAGCGACGTTTTTTGATTCTATAGGCTGGTATAGCCCTGAAAAGAAGATCAAATTACCGATCTACTTCACCCAATACAATATCAATCGTGCCGATATTGGTAATGATGTCGGATAACATTTCGCCTTTGCTCATCTTGCTGATGGCATATAGGTTGTTAAAGCTTGGGCCACGCACATGCAGCCGATGCGGCACGCCAGAACCATCACTATATATATAGTAGCCTAATTCACCTTTGCTGGCTTCGATGCCGTGATAATACATGCCAGGGTTAACACGGAAACCTTCCGTCATCAGTTTGAAATGATGAATTAAGGCTTCCATGCTCACGTCAAGCTCGGCGCGTGGCGGTAGGCTTACCTTGCGTTCGTCCGTGCGGTAGAGGCCATCGGGCAAATTCGCCATTGCCTGTTCGATGATCCGCACACTTTGGCGCATCTCTTCCATGCGATTCAGATAACGGGCATAGCAGTCACCAGCTTGGCTGACTGGCACCTTGAAATCATAATTCTCATAGCCGCCATAGGGCATATCGCGGCGCAGATCCCAGTCCACACCACTCCCGCGCAACATTGGGCCAGTCATGCCCATGTCGATCGCATCTTCTCGGCTCAGATAACCAACGCCTTCGAGCCGTTCGCGCCAGAGCGGTCCACTGGTCAACATATGCTCATACTCGTCAAATTGCTTGGGCAGCATTTTGACCAAATCTTGCAAATTGCTCATAAATGACGGCGGTACATCACGCCAGACGCCCCCTACGCGAATATAGCTGGTCGTCAGGCGGGCGCCACAGACCATCTCAAAAAGATCGAGGATTCGTTCGCGCTCGCGTGTGGCATACATCAACAAGCTCATGCCTGGGCCAGAAACGTCCAACACATGGGTGGACAACCAGAACAAGTGCGAAGCCAGCCGTTGCAACTCGCTCATGATCACGCGGATCACTTGTGCACGCTCTGGGATCGTAATACCCAACATCTTTTCAACGGTTAAGACGTAGCCATAATTATTATTCATGGACGAGAGATAGTCCATGCGGTCAGTATAATAGACAAAATCTTTATAGCGCTTGGTTTCACCCATCTTCTCGAAGCCGCTATGTAGATAGCCAAGATCTGGATCGATGTTGACAACTGTTTCGCCATCTAATTCAACAACCAGGCGCAATACCCCATGTGTACTAGGATGATGCGGCCCCATGTTGAGGATCATATTTTGGCGGCTCATGCCGGGTGGCAGGGTAGGCGCAACACTGTTAGACGGCAAAATTTGCTTGCCGAGCGTCTCAAATTCCTGATCGTCAAAAGTCATCGAGAACGGTACTTCTTCGCCACCGACGGGGATATTCTTGCGCAACGGATGATAGGGCCAATGTTCGGGCATTAAAATGCGGCGCAGATCAGGGTGACCCGTAAATTTCACCCCCATCAGATCATACACTTCGCGCTCTGGCCAAATGGCAGCTTGAAACACAGGTGACAAGCTGGGCATCACTGGGTCATCGCCACCGGGCGCAGGGCTGAGTACCATCAGATGTTTTTTACGTTGATACGAACGCATTTGATAGACCATGTGGAAACGTTCGGTATTGCCAATGGGCAATTTGGACCGATCCACGGCGGTCGCGTCGATCATTGCTTCGTAGGCAAGCTTCGGATCGCTTTTCAGAAACTGCATCAAGTCCACCAGATTATCCGGCTGGACATAGATCACCTGTTGCCCATCATGTTCACCGGCCGCAATGATGTCTTCGCCAAAGCGTTCGACAATACGTTTGGTGTCTTCGGTTTCGCCGGTAGGCAATGGGGCCAGAGCTGGGATAGTAATATCGTTGAGCCCAGGTAATGTCTCGTAGGCTCTACTGGTAGGAGAGACGTTTAACATGAAATTCTCCACTTAGATCCGGCATGTGCCGTCGAATGTAAAACTCGCAAAGACGGGCGCTTAACGGATCAAGAAATTTCGTTGATTAAGCAAACTGCTTGGCACGCATGTTGTCTAGCGATTCGATATTCTCTGGCTTAATAATCGCATCATTCGCAGCCAGTTGCCGATAATGAGCAAACGTTTCCTTGCCCTGTTTCTCGCGCAATTTATCAAGTGCATATAACAAAGCCTCTGGACGCGGCGGACAGCCAGGTACATAGACATCGACCGGTAAGATCTTGTCCACCCCCTGGATAATGGCATAATTATTAAAAGGTCCACCGGCGCTAGCGCAGATGCCCATCGCAATTACCCATTTCGGCTCTGACATCTGATCGTGGATGCGCTTGATAACTGGCGCCATCTTGTTGCTAACGCGACCAGAAACAATCAGCAAATCAGCTTGACGTGGACTGGCGCGGAACAATTCAGACCCATAACGCGCAATATCATGGCGCGCGGTTCCTGTTGCAATCATTTCCATTGCGCAGCAGGCCAAGCCAAACAAAAGCGGCCAGGTGCTATTTTGACGACCCCAATTCACAAGGCTTTCCAGCGATGTGGTTAATACACCTTCAGGTAACTTTTCTTCAAGACCCATAAAAACCTCACTAATAATTAATTGTGAACCGTTTATCCTTCACAATCTACATCTACAGTACGATGATTGATCACTCCCAATCCAGCGCGCCTTTTCGCCATTCATAAATCAGGCCCAAGATCAGGATGAGCAAGAAAAATCCCACAGGCACAATTGCAAATAGCATGGAATAATTATCGCGTAGTTGACGCATAACTGCGGCCCAGGGATAAAGAAAGATGACTTCAATATCAAACAGGATGAAAAGCATCGCCACCAGATAATACTTCACTGGGAAACGCCGACGCGCGTCCGCAAACGGGATAATACCCGATTCGTACGGTTCCAGCTTTTGCTTGTTGGCACGCGATGGGCCGAGGAGCATCGGCAAGCCAAGCGCAATTCCACCAAAACCCGTGGCGACGATTAAGAGCACCAATAGCGGCAGATAACTAGTTGCCATGCGTTAACCTCTTTAGTCTGTAGCTTATTTGTATCTTATGCATTTCGTGTTTGAACTACGATTCTTCAAAACTGAGGAGTGGCTATTGGATTGTAGCTTAAGAACGACAACTACGCCACCGATCAACTTCTACATTGCTGAGCCTATCTAGTACACGGCGTTCTGCTATTAGTGGCTCAATCATTAGTGCAATGTTATTTTATAGATGCTACGCTATGGCTGTGGCAAAATATTGACTCAACATAGCTAACAGGGCAAAATCGTTAACATGTTGAGTCAAAAAATAGTCAGTTATGAGCATCAATAATAGCAGCGGTTAATCTATATGCTTTGATTGTTCATTCTATCACGAGCAAATGGCACTGTCAACTTTGGTTCAATCGGCTTGTGAAAAATCGAACATGAGCAATTGTTTAATCATCCTGTGCGTTAATCCTCTTATATTACCAATCAATAAACCTATAGGGCAAAGGCTCAACGGATTTTTCTAGAGAGAAAGGGGGGATCACGACCCTAATCTGCTCTTTTTGTGTGTGATCTGTGCTACCAATTTTTATAGCAATCCCATACAGGCCACAGCTTGATCTAAATTTCTTAGTCTATGAAAGTCGCGTTGTGCCTTGTGTGCCAGTTGCCTTTACTTTTGCTAAGCCGCTGACGAAGCTCACTGAAGCTTTGGCTGCATACAACCAATCTTTTTTTGATCGGCTACCCCGCCAATTTTTCTATTGCAATGCAAGTATGCTACCATACGTTGGCATTTGTTATTTTCTACACAATCGCTTTTATGGCGTATAGCGAGTTCGTCTTAACACTTCCGTGGCCTGAAATACTAGCGCGCAAACTGATGGCGCGCTCGTTATAAACTTGTTCACTATGAACGTGATAATGTGGAGTAAAGTATGCTCACCCAGTATGGTTTTATTCTTATTTTAAGCATATTTGCTTTTGCCCTGCCGACTGCTGCTGTGATGATGGGCTGGTTCTTAGGACCGAGACGCCCCGATGCAGTCAAGACCGCGACCTATGAAAGCGGTGTTGAGACAATCGGTGACACCTGGGTGCAATTCCGCGCCCAATATTACCTGATTGGTCTGATCTTCTTGATTTTTGATGTGGAAGTTATTTTTCTCTTCCCCATTGCCCTCGCCTACAAACATCTTTCTCTATTTTCCGTAGTATCGACCATTACCTTCGTGGTCATTTTGCTGTTAGGCTTACTCCTGGAATGGCGCAAAGGTGCTTTGGAGTGGAGTTAAGGGTTGTGCAGTTGCACATGAGGATAGCTCATCATGAAGCAACAAACTGATTGAGATGAGTACGCGGTTTTTTATAAATCCGTTTTCTAAGCGAATGTTATAGTCGGAGAGTAAAAAATGGAAATTTGGAGTAGCGGTCTTACTCACCTGCTGACTGGGCTAGGCTTGCCGGAGACTGCGGCGGTGATCATCGCTTTGGCGATTGGCGCTTTTGTGTTGGCCAATGTTGGGCCAGTGCTCGCGCTGGTTTTGATTTTGCTTTTACGCAAGGTCATCAGCCGTATGCAAGATCGCATTGGGCCAAACCGTGTCGGTCCATTTGGGTTGTTGCAAACCGTAGCAGATGCCCTCAAACTTTTGTCTAAAGAAGATATTCGCCCGGCTAATGCCGATGCGGTTGCCTATTTCCTGGCCCCCATTTTGTCGGTATTTGGTGTCATCCTGTCTTTGGGTGTGATGGCAGTTGCCCCGGGTTGGATTGGCGTCGACCTGAATGTCGGCGTTCTGTTTCTAACGGCGCTCGGCTCGATTGGCATTATGTCTGCCTTGATGGCTGGGTGGAGTAGCAACAATAAGTATGCTTTGCTTGCCGGGTTTCGTGTGGTCGCGCAATTATTGAGCTATGAAATTCCCATGGTGTTGGCAATGTTTGTGCCTGTGCTGTTGGTTGGTAGCATGCGTCTAGGGGCATTATCCGCTGCTCAGTCTTTGACGATCTTTGGGTTTAATACTGGCCTAGGTTGGTTTGGTTTTCTGATGCCAGGCGCCTTCTTAATTTATTTTATTAGCGCGCTCGCCGAAGGTGAACAGACGCCATTCGATCTATTAGAAGCAGAGTCCGAATTGATCGCTGGTTTTCATATCGAATATTCCGGTATGAAATTTGCAATGTTCTTCTTGGCTCAATTCCTCAATAGCTTTTTCCTCGGTGCGATTGCCGTCATGCTCTTCCTAGGTGGCTATCAAGGACCATTTGTCGATCAAATTCCATTGCTTGGCTTTGTCTACTTTGTGATCAAGGCCTTTGGTGTCTATCTGCTGACAATCTGGATCAAGGGGACCTTTCCCCGCATCCGGGTTGATCAGATGATGGCGTTTGCTTGGAAAGTACTTGTACCACTGGTGTTGGCCTTGATTTTGTGGCAGATGATTGCTTTAAAATTGCCTGGTGCTACGCTTGATCCCGTCACCGGTGACGTGCTCCAGTATGGCTTCTTAAACTATATCGCCGTTTTTGCGGGAAATTTAGTCGTGTTGGGTGTCGTCTCGAATGTTTTGATGAATCACTTCAAACGCGAGAAGATGCGCACGAAGCGTGCTTTTGAGCCCAAATCGTTGATCGGTGTTATGCAACCATCGTCTGGTGACTGAACAATCAATCAGAGGTAATTAGCAAATTGGTTTTCCAAAAGTGTCTATTAGGATTGATTGATAATTACTGACTTCTTGAGGTGATTTTATGGATATCATACAACAACTTTTTCCGCTTCCACCGATTCCAACCCTGCAACAGGCTGTATTTATTCCGCTTGCTCTCTTTACCGCAGTCTGCGCATTGCTCGTTGTACTGTCGCCCAATCTGTTCCACAATGCCTTGGCGCTTGTGGGTACGCTCTTTGGGGTAGCAGGAATTTATGCCCTACTCGAGGCTGAATTTTTGGCGATTAGCCAAATCTTGGTTTATGTATGGTCAATTTCAACTCTGATCACCTTTGCCATCATGTTATCGCGTGGCATGATGTTTGGCGCCACCTCTAAGACGAATAAACAGGCTGGTACGGCAATTGATGGCATTGTTGTTATTGGTTTCATTGGCTGGTGCAATTTTGTTAGCGCGCGATCGAAATTAGATGTTTCAATAGCAGTAGCGTAAAAATGACGAATTGTTCGATGATTTGCTTCGATAATTTACCGTAGTGCGTCGGATCTAAATAGTCATAAGGAGCACAAGAAGGAAAGATCTTATGGTTCCACTAAGCTGGTATCTGGTTTTAGCCGCTTTTGTCTTCAGTTGCGGTCTATATGGTGCATTAGTACGACGCAACGCGATCGCGGTTTTGATGGGCATTGAGTTGATGCTGAATGGGGTAAATATTAACCTTGTGGCCTTTTGGCGCTATGGGGATATTATTGATAAGGCAACTCAACAGGTGGTTCGCCTGGATGGGCAAATCTTTGCCTTATTTGTAATTGCGGTGGCTGCTGCCGAGGCAGCTGTTGGTCTGGCTTTGATCATTTCGATCTATCGCAATCGTAAGACTGTAAGTTTGGATCAAATGGACTTGTTAAAGGGCTAGGCGCGCTGCCCACCCAAGTTAATCGTGTGTCTATTTTGTGTTTTGCACAGTTGCCGGCAATTTGTACTGTGAGTTAAAGGCAATATTCAAAGATGGCGAAACAAGTATTAACCGGCCCTCTCGAAGAGCAATGTGAATTTCTCTATACGATGGCCCAGGAAAAGATAGCCCAGGGTAATTTTACAGGGGCAACCTATGCCCTAAAAGAAGTTGTGAAACATAAGCCTGATTATCGGGATGCGGCAACGTTGCTGGTCGAAGCTAAACGGCAAAAATCGAAGCAAAGTGTCTTATTGTTAAGCGGTTTTATTGGCGCAGTGCTCTTTATTGCCACCGGAACAATTGTAAAAGTGCCCAATGACTTGGTGTTTTTGTTGTTAGCCGTTCTATTCACTATTGTTGGTTTTGGGGTTGGTAATTTTATCCAAAATTTCCGAGAGCGCGTTATCCTATAAAGCTTTGCCTAAAACTGTAGACATTGCCTTGAAACTTGATTGGATGAACGTTCAAATTCGCGATACAATTTTTGAAGAAAATCTGACTATATTTGATATTGCCTGATTAAATATAATGGCGGGCGAGTAAACCTTCCCGATTCATAAATACCCTAAATGTTGCGCAGTGGAATGTTACAGTGCAGCGGTTTAGTCCACGCTGCAATTTATAAGCATTTATAAGTAACGTGATAGGGTCAACATTTGTTTGAAATAGCCTGAGACGAGGTTGATCAATGCAAGGATTTCTTAATTTAGCATGGTTGGTGCCTGTTCCAACTTTTCTTGCCTTTGCGGCGATTGTTTTGTTTGCCAATCGTAATAAGACGGTGAGTGCTTTAATTGCTATCGGCGGCGCTGTTCTTAGCTTTCTGTTAAGCTGGCCCATCGCGTTTAGCGCTTTTACTGCGGATCATTTTGGCCAACATCCAGTTGAAGCCCAACTTTTTTCAATTCCGACCGGGACGAGTGATCTTTGGATTGGCTATCAAGTTGATCCTGCGAATGCACTCATGCTCTTCATGTCGTCATTTCTGTTGGTGATGATCTTCATCTATGCCAGCGGTTACATGACTTTCCCCGCTCACCTAAGCCCTGCCACTTATCCGATCGCCGCGGCGCAAGGCAAAGATCCTCGCTATAGCCGTTTTATGGCTTATATCAGCCTTTTTGCCACGGGGATGATGGGGCTGGTAGTCTCTAATTCATTATTGACATTCTTTATCTTCTGGGAAATCATGGGCCTATGTAGCTATCTGCTCATTGGTTTCTGGTATGAGAAAAAATCGGCGCAGGCCGCTTCGATTAAAGCGTTTATGACCACACGCGTTGGCGATGTGTTCATGTTGGTTGGGTTGATGTTTCTCTATATTCATAGCCAATCGGGCAACTTGCTATTTAGCGATATTCTCTCGGCGGAGAACCTACATCATCTAGCTACGCTGTCTGTGACAGTGCCGCTCATCAATGTCACTGTCCCGTGGGTGGCTCCGATTGCCATTCTGATTTTCTTTGGCACAGTGGGTAAAAGCGCTCAATTTCCCTTACATGTCTGGCTACCAGACGCAATGGAAGGGCCAACCCCTGTAAGCGCCATGATTCATGCTGCGACTATGGTTTCCGCCGGTGTCTTCTTGTTGGTGCGGATGTTCCCGCTCTTTGCTACGGCTGGTGAAGTAGCGCCTGGCACAATGCACTTTGTCGCCTTCATTGGAGCCTTTACTGCCCTCTTCGCTTCGACCATTGCCATTGCGCAGTGGGATATTAAACGTGTGCTGGCCTATTCGACAATCAGCCAACTCGGTTACATGGTTGCGGCCATTGGTATCGGTGCTTATGTACCCGCGCTTTTTCACTTAATCACCCATGCCTTTTTTAAGGCCTTACTCTTCCTGGGTTCGGGTAGTGTAATTCACGGTGTGGAACATGGCCTTCATCATGTTCATGAACATGGTCATCATGACGAACCCGCACCAGGCGGTGAGCATGGCGGTAAAGAAGGCCATACACCGACAGAAGCCGCGGGTCATGGCCATACGGGTTTGGTCATACACCGCAAAGACGGCGATCTCAACCTAGAAGATCCTCAAGATATGCGTAACATGGGTGGCTTATTAAGCCGAATGCCACGCACTGGCTGGACATTTATTATCGGTGGTCTAGCGCTGAGTGGCTTTCCGTTGACGGCTGGCTTCTGGTCGAAAGATGAAATCCTGGGCAATGCTTGGGGTGGTGGTAATACCTTAGTCTTTGGCGCTCTAGTAATCTCGGCCTTTTTGACAGCTTTCTACACTGCACGTCAAATTGGTCTAACCTTTCTGGGCAAGCCCCGCACCGAGATGGCCAAACATGCGCCAGAGAGTGTGCCAAGTATGACTTGGCCTTTGATTCTAATTACACCGTTTGCACTCTTGCTCGGCTTTATCGGGACACCTTGGGGCAATTGGATCGAAGGCTTCATGGAACCCTATATTGAACATCTGGAATTCCATGCCCTGCATGTCGAGTTTAGCTTCATCCCGATGTTGGTCTCCATTGTGGTCGCGGTGGGTGGTCTAGTTGCTGGCTACTATGTCTATGGACAAGGTTTAGCTGAGGGGCAAGTTGACCCATTGCGCAACTGGCTGGGGCCACTCTGGCTGGTCTTTCATAACAAATATTGGATCGATGAGTTTTACAAGGGCACTGTGGTGGCTTTTTCCCACTGGCTTTCCAAAGTGCTCTACTGGTTTGATGACCTGTGGGTGATCGATCCGATTGTCGATGGGATTGGTCAATTGGGTGTATGGTTGGCTAGGCTGGCCGCTGAATTTGATCGTTTGGTAGTCGATGGCCTCGTAAACTTGGCTGGCTGGCTGTCCAATCGAGCGGGTGGCATTTTGCGCAATACCCAAGATGGTCAGGTTCAGGTTTATCTGTTATTGCTGGTAGTTTCGATGACTGTCTGGTTGCTACTAAAGGCGCTACCAATTTTCTTGAAGCTAGTATAGAAAAGAGGTAAGAAGTAGGGAACGGGAAGTAGGTATCAAGTGTGCTTACTCCTTACTCCTTATTTCCTACTTGGTTTATTGATTCAAGTTTAAACATAAGCTTGAATTTCCAAAAATAGGGCTGTGGAGGAAACAATGGATTTCTCGAACAATCAGTGGTTGTTGCCACTCATCTTATTCTGGCCAGCGATTGCTGGTATTCTGGTCTTATTCGGTAAGAACGACCGAGTGATCAAATGGGGCTCGATTTTGGCCAGCTTATTACCTTTGGGTTTAAGCATTATGTTGATGGCTGGCTACGATTTTACCAAAGGTGGTATGCAATTTGAGGTAAAGGCGGACTGGATTCCGGCTATCAATGCTAGCTTTCACCTGGGGGTGGATGGCTTAAGCGTGCCGTTGATTTTCCTAACGACGTTACTTTCTACTTTGAGTATCTATTACAGTGCTGGGACAATTACCCATCGCGTAAAAGAGTACTTTATTATGTTCCACCTGTTGGAACTTAGCATGTTGGGCGTCTTTATGTCGCTTGACTATGTGCTCTTTTACGTCTTCTGGGAAATCAGTTTGGTCCCAATGTACTTGTTAATTGGGATCTGGGGTGGCAAAAATCGTAACTATGCTTCGATCAAGTTCTTTATCTACACCTTGATTGGGTCAGTCGCGATGCTGCTCGCCATTTTGGCGACGTACTTTGCCACGGGCACCTTTGATATCATTGGCGCTGCCGCGGCCAAGCCATTTATGGACATCCAAAACGAGGCAACTCGCCATGTGATCTCAAGTTTGGTCTTCTGGGGTCTCTTCTTTGGCTTTGCCTTTAAGGTCCCAAGCTTTCCTTTCCACACCTGGTTGCCCGATGCCCATACTGAAGCGCCAACAGCTGGCAGCGTGATTCTGGCTGGTGTTATGTTGAAATTGGGCGCTTATGGTCTTTTGCGGATTGTTCTACCCACTTTCCCAGAGACGAGCCAGTATTGGTCGATGTGGATTGTGGCCATTGGGGCGATTGCGATTGTCTATGGGGCGTTTGTTTGTGTGGCGCAGACCGACCTTAAACGTTTGATTGCGTATAGCTCAGTCTCGCACATGGGGTATGTGATGTTGGGCATCGGCGCTGCGGCTAGTGTATTGACACCGGCTGGCGTACAGACCGCCATGGCCCACTTCAACTTGACCCAAGAAGAAGTGTTGAAAAGTGCGGCAATGGCGATTAATGGTGCAACGCTGCAAATGTTCAATCATGGGATTATCACCGGCGCACTCTTCCTTTTGGTCGGTGTGATCTACGAGCGAGCCCACACCCGCGAACTGGCGAAGTTTGGTGGCCTGAGCACAAAGACGCCATATTTTTATGCGATGATGTTGATTGCTGGGTTTGCAAGCTTGGGATTGCCTGGGCTGGCCGGCTTCTGGGCCGAATTCTTTACCTTCCGTGGCGCCTTTGCGTTGGTGCCCTACTGGGCCGCCTTTGGTGTGATCGGCATTGTGATGACCGCCGTTTATATCCTCTGGCGAGTTATTCAGAATGTCTTCCTGGGTGAATACGATGCAACCAAGGTGGCACACTGGACGACTGTGGATGGTCAACATGCAGATGGCCCGACTGACATGGTTGGCTTTGAGAAATTGACTTTGTGGCCGTTGATTGCTGGTATCTTCATCTTGGGTATCTACCCAACGCCGATTTTGGATTATTTCAATGCTTCGGCGGTGAGATTCCTAGCCTTTGTGCATGGGCTTCTGTAAGGAATTTATCCGAAAAGTAGCTTAAAGCGGTCATGGGCGCCAGACAATTGACTAGGCCTGCGAAACATATGCTGCTTGTCAATTGTCTGCCGTTCACTAAGAAAAATTTTCGGATCGATATTAAATGAGGGAGTAGGCCTTGAACGCGATTTCGGTTACCTCACTGGGTTCACTAATGCCTGAGATCATCTTATTGATCGGTGGGCTGCTGATCCTAATTTTAGATACAGCAATGAGCGAAGAAAATGACTCGGGACGCGGTTATATGGCGATCGCCGTTGTCTTCCTGCTGGCTGCCATAGTGCCTGTTTATCTCTTGCTGAATACAAAACCCCATACGGCGCTGATGGTGGTTGACGTTGATCCATTTGCCGTCTTCATGAAATTTACCATCTATATTGGCATGGCACTAGTGGCCATTACCGGTGGTAGTTTTATGAATCAGCATGTCAAGGGTCGTGGCGAATTCTGGACCTTGTTCATGTTTGTGACTATCGCCATGAGCTTGGCTGTGAGCGCCAATAACCTGATTTTGCTCTTCTTATCGATTGAATTTTTATCGATTACAAGCTATCTACTGGTCGGTTTTATTCGCGAAGATCAACGGAGTTCTGAGGCGGGCGTCAAATATTTCTTGTATGGCTCTGTTGCTTCATCGATTATGCTTTATGGGATGAGCATGTTGTATGGTGCAACTGGCTCCTTGATGTTGGTGGATATTGGGAAAGGCTTTGCCGCTAATAAAGACCTGGGTACGCTGGTGTTGCCTGCGGTGCTGCTGGTGCTGGTCGGTCTGGGTTTTAAAACCAGCTTGGCCCCATTCCATCAATGGGCTCCTGATACTTATGAAGGTGCACCCACGCCAGTAACGGCCTATCTCTCGACTGCTTCTAAAACCGTCGGTTTTGCCGTAATCGTGCGTGTGCTGTTGATCGGCTTAGGCTCCTTTAGCCATGAATGGGTGCCTATCCTGGCTGGTCTTAGCATCTTTACGATGACAGTCGGCAATTTGGTCGCCTTGCGTCAGACTAGCGTAAAGCGCACATTGGCCTACAGTTCGGTTGCGCAAGCCGGTTATATTTTGATGGGGTTGGTTGCTGTTGTTTCATCTACCCAAGGCGATTTAAAAACCTTGGCGATGAATGGCTTGAATGGCCTCATGATCTATCTCTTTGCCTACTTATTTACAAATGTCGGCGCGTTCATGGTCGTTATGGCCGTTGAAGCGTTTACAGGTGGTTCGGATATTAGCGCCTTTGAAAATTTAAGCAGACGCTCGCCAGCGCTTGCCTGGTCGATGTTTATCTTTTTGTTGAGCTTGACCGGCATTCCGCTCACCGGCGGTTTTATGGGTAAGTTTTTCGTGTTTGGCGCCGCAGTACAACATCAATATTATTGGCTAACTGCGATTGCCTTGATCAATACGGGTATTGCTGGGTTTTACTATCTAAATATTATCCGTGCCATGTTTTTTGGAACATCGGGAATTGGAACCTATGCTGGCGAGGTCGCTGCTAGCGGAGAAGGAACCGTTGCTACGAGCGCAATGTCGATCAGCATTCCAATTCAGATTGGCCTTGTAATCTGTGTCATTGCTACGGTCTGGATCGGGCTCTACCCACCTAGCGTCATTGAGTGGGCCAATAACGCATCCAGAACGTTACTGGGACTGGGTTCCTGATTTTACGAAGCTTTGTTTATTAGAAGTTTAAACGTCAAGGGATGGAACTAAGCGCCTCCCTTGACGTTTCTTTATGTAAAATCGGCATCTGCTTTTCTTTTTCGTGATAAGGTAGCGTATTCTATTTTTAATATGGATTTGCTGTCGCTATCCCTGGTAGTCTGGGCTAGATGCGTTATAATCAGGATGCGCCCAATTTGAATTTATTTTATCGGAATTGATACTATTGTGAATTTTTCTTTTAGACGACAGGGGCAAATGCCTCGGATTTCGCGCCATTTTACCTTCATCCAGTGGCTCGTGCTGTTATTGGCCCTGAGCACATTGCTAGTGCCAACCTGGGTGATAGCCCAAAGTGGTGTTGCGCCCTCGCCCAATCCTGTCCTTAGTCTGGCTGTTGCGCCGGGTTCACCTGATCGCGTGCTGGCTGGTACGTTGAACTCACCGAAACCACCGGGCATCTATCGCAGCAAAGATGGAGGCCGCAACTGGGAGACAATTAACCAAGGCTTGCGCGAAAATATGAGCGTGGCAAGCCTGACCTTTGATCCCCAAAATGCTAAGTTGATTTTTGCGGCCGACGGGGGTTTTGGATTTCTATTTCGCAGCAAAAACGGTGGCGATACCTGGGAAGAAGTGCCTGGTTTCAAGGATCTGTTAAGTGAAAATAGCGCGGTCGGGCGCATCTATGCCACAGTTGAGCAGACAAAAACAGTCTTCTATACAGGCACACGGTTTGATGGTGTATTGCGCAGTGATAGCGGCGGTGATAAATGGCAAAAACTAAGTGATGGGCTGGCCGGCGAGGCGTTGCGGGTGCGGGCTTTTGCTACCTACAGCAACACCCTCTACATTGGCACCCATAATGGCATGTACCGTTTGCCGGCCGGCACTTCTACGTGGTCGCAAGTGACAACTTTTCCCTCCACCGATATACTCTTCAGCCTCCTCGTGCATGATAAGCAGTTATATGTAGGCGCTGGTGATGGGCTTTATGTCAGCCCAGATGGTGATAATTGGACAAAAGTTGCCAATTTCCCGGTGACGGCGGTCAATGCAATGGTTAGTACAGGACGACTATTAGTGGCTGCCACGGATATCGGGCTCTGGAGTGGTTCGGGGGAGACATGGCAACAGTCCACCCTCAATGGGGCACCTTATGGTGGGTCGGTCTTTGCACTGGCGAATACACCGAAGGCCGCCCGCACGATTTATGCCGGCACTCAACTTGATTGGGTTTTACGTAGCGATGATGAAGGCGTCACTTTTCATGCCGTTGCCGACATGCCGGCGCTGGATGTAAAATTAGCACTGGCGACACCAACGCCCACCCCAACCTTTACGCCGACTCCGACGAATACGCCGACCCCGACAAATACGGCAACCGAAACCCCAACCCCAACCCCAAGCAATACCGCGACCTTTACGCCGTTGCCAACGGATACATCCACCCCGACCTTTACACCCTTGCCAACCAATACGTCCACTGAGACACCACTACCGACGAATACGCCATTGCCAACAGATACGCCGATTATTGCGGCGTCGCCGACACCAGGCAGTGCTGTCACAGATAGCGTACCTGTAACCAGTAGTGGACCAATTAGCATTGCCGTGGTTCTGCCGACCGTGGTAGTCGGAACACCTGGCCAGCGTCCCGCCGCGACCCCCAATACGGCACAAGGAATTCCTACGGCATCGAGTCTTACCTCTGCTAATGTGTTAACGCTTAGTATGTCAACATCGCAACCTTTGACGCCGACAATCACGCCTTTGCCCGCAACGCCACTATTAGCAACGCCAACGCCTGATGTTGCTGTGTCAGAGGCAAGCCCAACTGTGGCCGCAACCCCAGCAGCTACTGACACTGCGCTGCCTACGCCTACACCAACCACACCGCTTACCCCGACCATCACACCAACGCCAACGGCTACCTCAACCCCGATTGATGTCGGGAAAGTAATCTATACCAGTTTGCCACCAGTCTTCGTGGGCGCCAGTGTTTTGTTGGTATTCGTGATTTTCGCCGCGGGTATGTCGGTTGTGCGTGGACCGCGCGATATTTAATTAAAAATGAGCTACATGCAGAACGAGCCCATATCATTGATATGGGCTCGTTCTGCGGTTTATATGTGTATCGACAGCAATCGCTTCTCGATTTTTCTCTCCAGATTCTATGAAAGCTTTTTCTCTATGTAACTCTGTGCCTCCTCCGTGCTCTCTGTGTAACTGTTTTGCCTGTATATCAGGAGTTAATAAAATACCACCGAATTGATCATCCGGTCCATTTGTAGTTCAAGCATCGGATTATTAACTGGCACAATCACCCAGGCGCAGAAACTGCTGGGCACATCGGCGTAGCCAGTTGTACAATATTCATAGCGAACGTAATCTGGCCCCTGGCGCACCCACTTGGTGCCCGCCCGTCCACCAATCGTAATTGGCGTCGTCAACACGGCATCTGTCGGTTTGATGTCGGCGTAGGCGGTGCTGAAGAAACCGATCAATTGTTCGCGCGGTTGCTCTGGAATGCCTAATTGCCAGGTTTCTAGAATCGAAGGATCACCCGGCGCATTCTGCGTTGGCATCCATGAGCCGGGGTAGGCAAACGAGAAATGCATGCCATAGGCCCTTGGCCAGCCAATGCCCGCTAGACGGGTAGGCACGGGGGTGGGTGGTGGCGCACCTGGTCCAACCAGAGAGATATTATCTAGATTAACATCCAATTCTTCCCCAGCATTGCCCCATTTTTTCCAGACACGCACGAAGATTGTAATCTGGTCGTCTGGCGCCGCAAAGGTAGTACGAAAGCGACTAATTTTACCGGGTGCTAAGCGTTCGTAATAATTATTCCAACCAACATCGATCCAATTATTGACCGCTTGCCAGGTGTTGGTCATGCCATAAGTCCAACCCACTTGTACGCGATAACGACCAGGTTCGTCACCAGGACCGGGGCGATTGGACCGGATCATACCCTGTAGACTCAGCGTATAGTTGGCATTTTTTGCCACCCGGAGGGTCTGCTGGAGGCCGGCATAGCGATCATTGTCTGCGGGGATGATATTTTTGTTGTTGATCTCAATCAACTGGCCGTGGGCGCCCTCGGCTACAACTGGCGGCCATTGCTCATCATAAAAGCCATAGGTAGCCCGACCACCATTCGTGAAACATTGCCAACCCAGCCCAACGTCACCGCAGCCATCTTGGCGGACAAAGCCGCCTTCAAAGCCGCCATTTACGATTAAATTGACATTGAAAGTTTGGGCGTGCAAGGGTAAGGTCACACCAAGGAGCAATAATAGCAGGGCAAAAATTGAGTATCGTTTGCGCATAACATCGCTTGGTAAAAATGTAGCGGCGATTTCAAAATCGCCGCTACTTGGTTGTTATTCTGCCGCGACTTTTTGGCCGCTGGTTTGACCTTCGTCACTCTTCATATGGCAATTTTTGTACTTCTTGCCACTGCCGCACCAGCAAGGGTCATTGCGACCCAATTGCGGCCCGGTCTTGCGGACGGTCTGCGGCTTGCTGCCGTTGCCACCATCTCGATTGGTCCGAATATTACGGGCAATCGCCGTCGGTTTGACTACAGGCTGTTGCTCTTCTTTTTGCACTTGAATCGTGAAAACCGCCTTGACAATGTCGCTACGAATGTCATTCATCAATTCGCTGTACATATTAAAGGCTTCGCGCTTGTAGGCGACCAGCGGGTCAACCTGCGCAAACGCCTGTAGCCCGATGCCTTCGCGCAGATGGTCTAGATCGGTCAGATGGCGAATCCAGCGATTGTCCACCGCCCAGAGCATGATCTGCTTCTCGGTCTGGCGCATGACCGCCTCGCCCATTTCGGCCTCTTTGTCGGCATAAAAATCCAACGCCATCTGTACCGCTTGGTCGCTGATCTCTTCACGATTCGACCGCTGCCAGTCTTCATGCGAAAAGTCGGATGGTGGGCGGAAGACGCTACGTAATGCCTGCACTAATTCTTCCAATTGCCATTCGTCTTCATGTTCACTCGCCGTGAAGCTAGCGACAATCGAGTCGATTTCCTCTTCGATCATGGTCTCGACGGAGTTCTTCAATGATGGCTCAGTCAAGATACGGCGGCGCTGGTCATAGATACGATTGCGTTGCTCATTGACTACTTCGTCGTATTGCAGCACATGTTTACGAATGTCAAAGTTGTGACCTTCGACTTTCACTTGGGCATTTTCAATGGCTCGCGTCACCAGACCAGCCTCAATTGGCATGTCATCTTCCACGCCCAGGCGGCTCATCAAGCCACTAATCCGTTCACCACCAAAGCGCCGCATTAGATCATCCGCCAAACTCAAATAAAAGCGACTGCTGCCTGGATCACCAAGACGACCGGAACGACCACGCAACTGGTTATCGATGCGCCGGGCTTCGTGACGTTCGGTGCCAACCACGTGCAGCCCCCCCAATCCACGCACCAATTCTTTGTCGCGTTCGACATCGTTCCATTTCTGTTTGAGCACCTGCGCCCAGCGCGTGTCATAAACGGTGGTGGGATCCTGACCACGCTTGAGCATATCCAGACATTCATTCCAGGCATGGGATGGGATTTCGGCGAGATCAATTTGTTCTTTGCGAAGTTGATCGCGCGCCAGACCTTCGGCATTACCACCCAACAAAATATCGACACCACGGCCAGCCATGTTGGTGGCAATCGTAACTGCGCCAGGGCGACCCGCCTGCGCAATGATGGTAGCCTCGCGCTCATGATTTTTTGCATTCAAGACTTCATGCGGAATGCCCCGGCGCTTCAGCAACTGGCTCACATATTCGCTGGTCTCAATCGCAACGGTACCGACCAACACCGGTTCTTTGCGTTTGTAGGCTTCGACAATATCGTTGAGCACCGCGTCAAATTTCGCCTCTTGTGTGCGATAGACGAGATCCGCCGCATCCTCACGCACGACAGGCCGATAGGTTGGAATCGACACCACTTCCAGATCATAAATGCGTTGGAATTCTTCTTCTTCGGTCTTGGCTGTACCAGTCATGCCGGCCAATTTGTTGTACATGCGGAAGAAGTTCTGGAAGGTGATTGTCGCTAGCGTCATCGACTCTTTTTGGACTTTGACGCCTTCTTTGGCTTCGATGGCCTGATGTAAGCCTTCGCTGTAGCGCCGGCCTTCCATCATACGGCCCGTAAACTCGTCTACAATGACGATTTCTTGACCGCGCACAATATATTCTTTGTCTCGCTTGTACAGAACCGCCGCCCGCAGCGCATTGTCCAAATATGGGATCATGTCGAAGTGTTCAGGACTGTAGAGATTCTCTAGCCCCAGTCGCTTCTCAACATAGCCAATCCCATCTTCGGTGAGCGTGGCCACCTGCTCTTTTTCGTTGACCAAATAGTGAACTTCGGGTTTCAGCGTCTTTACCAGTTCGGCAAAAACCTGATAATAATTAGAGCTTTCGCGTGCTTCACCGGAGATGATCAACGGGGTGCGAGCTTCATCGATCAGAATATTGTCGACTTCATCGACGATGGCGTAGTGAAGTTCCCGTTGCGTCAGGCGTTCGAGTTCCTGCACCATGTTGTCGCGCAGATAGTCAAAGCCGAACTCGTTGTTGGTGCCATAGAGCACATCACATTGATAGGCTTCGGCGCGCGAGACTGGGCGTAAGGAGAGGAAGCGATCATCGGCGGCTGGAAATTCGGGGTCAAAAATAAAACTACCCTTATCCGGGCTGCCGGCACTGTTCTGGATCACTGCTGCGCTGACCCCAAGCAGTTGGTAGATCGGCCCCATCAATTGCAGACCAACTTTGGACAAATAGTCGTTCGGCGTGACCAAATGTACACCGCGCCCGGCCAATGAGTTTAGATAGAGGGGCAGCGTGGCGACCAATGTCTTGCCTTCACCGGTTTTCATTTCGGCGATAATGCCTGAATGCAAGACCATACCGCCTAATAAATGCACGTCATAATGGCGCAGACCCGTTGTGCGTTTGCTGGCCTCGCGCACTGCGGCAAAGGCTTCGGGTAAGATTTCCCAAAGCGCATCTTCCTCAATCGCCAGGACCTCTTTTTTGATGCGCGTCACTTCAACGCGGGCAAATTTCTGCTCATCTGTGCCCAGAACATCCATGTATTGTTTCTGCGCCGTGGCCAGCTCTTCGCGTAACGCTAGCGTGGCGCTTTGCACGCGTTCTCTAAATTCAGCGGTCAGCGCGCGCAGTTCCTCGACGCTTTTGGCTTCGAATTCTTTTTCTAGCTCATTGATCGCGCCGATCATGGGCCGAAAACGCTTAAGCGCCTTTTCATTTGGATCGCCCGCAATGGCGTAATATAGCTTCTTGATCATAATTGTTCCCTATTCGCGCCTTCCGGAAGGAAATCGAAGGAGTGGCGCATGAACGTATTTTTTGATTTTCTAAATTGACATCGTATTATTCTACCATAATTTGACTTTTACCGCCGAATGATTTCTTGGGTGACGATTTCGGGTGTATGTCAAGCGTAAGGGTTAGATGGCAATAAATTCAACATCGATTATATCATGTTCGACTGTAAAAGATGTGGGCCTATTACAAAGTCGATGACTTGGCATGTAATGGATTAACATTTTTCGTGCTCGTTCGGCTGAGGCTAGGCGCACTACCTGATAGAATAGGGTAAGGCCTATTCTAATGCAAAAGCCCGTTCGTTGTCAGATCGGGCTCCATCGCAGGGTATAATTTCATAAGACGATTCGTCCCTGTTCAGGCCTAGGGTAACAGGAGATCTGACCTATTTCCCTAGCTATCTGCAAAAGGCTAAACAGCTACCGGGATTTTAAAATTTCTCCTACAAAAAACGCCCCAAGATCAGAGATCTTGGGGCGTTTTTTGTAGGAGAAATTAACTTACTTCACTACAACTTTGATCTGCTTTGGTTTTACGGCTTCGGCCTTTGGTACAACCAAGGTGAGCAGGCCATTCTCAAAGCTAGCTTCGATATTATCGGCGTTGACCGGCACGTTGAAGCCTAGGCGGCGTTCAAATGAACCATGAAACAGTTCGCGCTTGATAAATTTGGTCTCTTCAGTTACCTGCGGGAATTGACCACTAATGCTCAATTCTTCGCCTTCGAAGGTAATTGTAACCTCTTCAGGCTTAACGCCGGGTAGATAGGCCGTAATCGTGTAGGCTTCGTCGCCGGCCTGAATATCTACAGGTAAGCGTGTGGCGCTTTCGCTGGAATTCGCTTCGGCACGACCGCCGTTGCGGGCAAAGTCATAACCGACAAAGTTACGATTTAACGCGTCGCTAAAATTGGCAAAGTCACGGACCATGTTGTTGTAAGTAGTCGTTCGCATTTTTGTTCTTCCTTTGTATATGATCTGATAGTAATTGTTGTAAAGTTGATCTACTGTCTAGCGAATGTTGATGAACCCTATTATTTGTATGTTGTAAACATTCGCTTCAAGTTTGCTATGCCCTCATTGTCGCAGGCTTTTGTTAGATGGGCGCTTGCACAATGTTATCTTCAGGTATGCAATGTATAAGTTATTTGTTAGCGACTCTCGGCTAGGGCGCAACGGTGAGAGTGGGGCGAGGTCTGCAAGCGCATTTGAATGCACCGTTTGCCAACCACACGGTGGGCCAGTCGTAAGGCCAACTGTATAACCCGTTCATCGATTACCCAGCCTTCGAGAATAATCCCTTCATAATTGCCAATCACTTGGATTTGTGCGGTCGCGCCGCCTAACAATGGATGCGCAGCTAGTGCGTCGCGCACGCGCCAGGCGACAATCCGATCTGTTGTGTGGTGGTGTACTTTGACCATCGGCTCTCCTCCAAAATATCTGCGCCACGAGCGTCTTTGTCTAACGCAGCATATGATTTCTAGGATAGCAGGTGATTATTTGATTGGCGTCAGCGCGCCGTTTGTACTCTGTTAGCGTTTGAGAGAAGGGATATCGGAGTAAGGATACGGGATTAGCAATTCAGGTGTATCCTATGCATAATAGGCTGAATTGATAAAGCGTGTCAAAGCAAAAATAACCGCGGTTTCTAACGCGGCGCTGCGCGTGATCAGATTATTCGTCAGAATGCCAACCGCGCCTTGTTTGTGTTTTGTGTTCTGCTCACCGGTCAATTCGTCCATTAGGGGCCCTAATTCACCACCTTGGCGCACGGCTTGCGTCACCACTTCGGGCAATAAAAAGCGTCCACTTGACCCCAAGCCAATCACACCTACGCGGTCTACGACGACAACCCAAGCTGTGCTGAACATGCCCTGTTCGATCTCGACTGTATTCCCTTCAACGCCGATGCCCAAATCGGCATCAATGCTAGCTAATGCTAGCCGAGCGCGGTTAGTCGCCCCTAGAATGGCCTCTTGATCACTTAGCGGCTGGGCGCGCACACCAGAATCTACATTTACGCTTGCGATCTTCACCTGTGGCCAAATTTGTTTGAGCGCGTTCTCAACGGCGGCTAGCTTAGCGGGATTTGTCGTGCCGACCACTGCTGTAGAAACAATTCGTGATGGCCGATCTAGTTGTTGCATGATCTCCTCTTTTCACTTGGTGAGCGATTTACTCTCTTATGTGACGGAACAAGCCCTGTCGACGGATTTGGGAATGGATTGAACGGATATATTTCATCGCAACGCGGTGTGGTGCGTAATCCGCACAGATTAGACTCTTCCATCCGTTCAATCTGCTCCCCAAACCCGTTGACAGTTTTTTCTTGCACTGAAAATCTCAATTGACAGACTGTGGTGGCTATGCTACCATACTTACCGGATACTTGCGGTTATTATAAACAGATCGTGCTAAATCAGTGGGCAAACTGTATTGTCAAGCGCTTCTTGCCTATATAAGCCATAGCTACGTTAGCTCTATAGACCCCGTGTTGGAAGCTCCCAACCCTTTTTCCAACAAAATGAGACCTAAATAAATATCAGATTCTAGAAGTAATTAAAGGAGAATTCCATGGCTAAACAGCAAACCATGACGCGACGCAGTTTCCTGCGCGCTACTTCACTGGCTTCCGTCGGGATTGCACTCGCCGCCTGCGCACCTGTACCTGCTGGAGCGCCAGCCGCCGGCAGTACAGCCGCCGCTGCCCCGGCTGCCGGTAAAACTCAGATCCGTTTCCATGCGCGTATCGGCTCTCAAGAAGATGCCTTGTATGATATGCAGATGCCGAAGTTCATGGAAGCCAACCCCAACATTGAGGTTGTCAAAGAATCTTTCCCCGGTGCAGAATATAACGCCAAGATTTCGACGATGTTGGCGGGTGGCACGTTGGGCGATGTTTGCTGGAGCGCACTCGGTGGCGCTACGATCCAATTCGCGACGTCGCAGGGCTCTGTCGCCCCGATTGATGACTTGGTGGCCTCTGAAAACGTTGATCTGAAACAATGGTACGAAGGTTGTCTTAAAGGGATCACCGTGAATGGCAAATTGATGGGCTTGCCGTTCAAGTCACACCCAGGGCTGGCTGTGGTCTATTATAACCAGACTGCGATCGAGGCCGCTGGCAAGGAAGTGCCCAAAGCTGGTTGGACCCAGGAGCAACAAGTCGAATTGGCCAAGGCCTTGACCACGGCTGATGGCAAGCAATTTGGCTACCTGCCCTCGGAAAAAGGCACACAAGCGATCACCTTCCTCTATGATCTCTTCCAGACGCACAAGGTTGCACCCAAGCCCGATCAAATGGTGGGCTCCGATACGGATATGTGGGCCAGCGGCGCGCTGGGCATGTACCAAGGTGGCACGTCGATCTCGGTCTTTGGCAAGACGATTGGCGATAAATTTAAATGGATGGTCGCACCCAACCCGATTGGACCTGGTGGTGTAGGCGGCTCGGATTATGAAGTGGACGCCCAGTGTGTGACAACCGCAACCAAGAATCCAACGGAAGCCTTTAAGTGGGTGCAGTATCTGACCAGCAAGGACAGCGGCATCCAACTTGGCTTGATCGGCGGTACGGTCGGTGGCCGGCCCGATGTGTATGGCGCACCAGAACTCCTCAAGTTCCCCTTCCGCGTGGTCTTCAAAGAGATCATGGACAATGCCCAAGCTAGCCGGATTACGGCGAACTGGCGACAAAGCGAGGCAGAAACTGCCTTGCTCCAGTTGACCCAACCGCTATGGGCCGGCAACGAGAAGCCAACCCCTGCGTTCTTGGATAGCGTCACTTCGCAGATCCAGGACATCTTGGACAAACCGAAACCGTAGGATCGGGATGTAGATTTTGTCTGTCACCTGCATGGTGAATGAGATTAGAGATTAGGAGATGGGAGATTTTGCATAGAGCAAGCTCCTCATCTCCAATCTCTAATTTATTTTTTCAGTGAGGTACAAGTATGCGCAAAACTTCTCGCTTTGGTACACGTCAACAACGGCGCGAGGCTATTGAAGGTTATCTATGGGTTAGCCCGTGGGTGATCGGTTTTCTGGTCTTTTCGTTGGGGCCGATCATTGCTTCATTCTATTTAAGTTTGACTAAATACAAGATCGGCGGCACGCCAGAGTGGATTGGCCTGGCGAATTACAAAGAAGCCTTTACGGTGGACAAATTATTCTGGCCGTCGTTGGGGCGCACAGCTTATTTCTCGGTGGCCTCGGTCATTTTGGGGGTGCTTTTGTCCCTGTTGGCTGCCATGTTGCTCAATCAAGAATTTAAGGGCCGCAATATTTTCCGGGCGCTCTTTTACCTGCCTTCGTTGACCCCCATTGTGGCATTGGCCATCCTTTGGGGCTGGCTATTGCAACCAAAACTGGGCTTGATCAACTATCTACTCGCAGAGATCGGCATTCAAGGCCCCGGTTGGCTGGTGGATCGGGTCTGGGCGATTCCGTCAATTATCCTGATTTCACTCTGGGCAAGTGTGGGCGGCGGGCGCATGATCATCTTCTTGGCTGGCTTGCAAGGTGTGCCAAAAGAATTGCACGAAGCCTCTGAGATCGATGGCGCCAATGCTTTTCAACGTTTCCGCCACATCACGATTGCCCTGATTTCGCCCGTGATTCTGTTCAATGTGCTGCTGGGGATTATTGGCAGCTTTGGCGTCTTTTCCTTGGCGTATATTGCAACTGGCGGCGGGCCTAACTATGCCACCTGGTTCTTTATGCTGCATCTCTATTACAATGCGTTTAGTTATTTCCAGATGGGTTATGCCTCGGCTCTAGCCTGGATCTTCTTTCTGATCATCTGCTTGCTCTCATTTTTGCAGATCAAGCTTTCGAAGCGCTGGGTCTATTACGAATTTTCGTGAGCGGCATGGCAAGTGGAACGTAGCGATTGGCACAGGGTCGCTATGGGTAAGAATTACGTAGAGCAATGCAACTTACGCTGGATCAATGATTTCGATTCTGCGCTCCGCATTCTCTTTTGGAGGGATCTATGGCAACAACCGAACAGCGCATCCGCACGCTCGTCAACAATCAAAGCCAGCCAATCGGGCGAGCAAGAAAGAATTTATTTAAGCAGCGTTTTGGCACCTTTGTCCTCTATATTTTGGCTATTCTTGTCGCATTGGCCTTTAGTCTGCCTTTCTTCTGGACAATTAGCAGTTCTCTGAAGTCGGCGGCTGAACTTTATGTCTTCCCGCCCACCTTTTTGCCGGAAACCATCCGCTGGAAGAATTACAGTGATGTCTTTAGCCTGGCGCCTTTTGCCACGTTTATCTCGAACACCGTCATTATCACGGCGCTGGCAATGGTTGGGCAGATTATCTCATCTGCAGCGGTTGCCTATGGGTTTAGCCGGTTTAAGTTTCCTGGGCGTGATGCGCTCTTCTTTTTGGTGCTCAGCACAATGATGTTGCCCTGGCAGGTGACAATTGTTCCCACCTTTTTGCTCTTTCGCTATCTAGGCTGGATCAACACCTTCTTGCCGCTGATTATTCCCTCTTATTTTGGCAGCGCCTTTTATATTTTCTTGTTGCGTCAGTTTTTTATGACCATTCCGCGCGACCTAGACGAAGCCGCCAAACTCGATGGGGCTTCTTCGGTGCGCATCTTCTGGAGCATCATCTTGCCACTGGCCAAAGCCGCGCTTGCTACGGTGGCAATCTTCTCCTTTTTGGAACATTGGAACGAATTTATCGGCCCCTTGATCTTCCTCAACTCGCCCGAAAAATTTACCTTGTCGATCGGCCTGCGCTATTTTATGGACAACCCGTTTGAAGGGGATGAACCACGCGAGGCAATTTTGATGGCGGCGTCGTTGATTGTCGCCCTGCCGCCGCTGATTCTGTTCTTTGCGGCGCAGAAATACTTCGTGCGCGGTATTGTCACCACGGGTTTGAAGGGCTGAGTAACGGGTAATGTGGAATGGTTCATGGGTAATCCGGGTAGACTCAGTAATCGGGGTTTTATTAACCATTCCGTATTAACCGTTCCAAAGGTAAATTATGAAAATCACAAAAATCGATACGTTTCTGATAAACCTGGGCCACCGCAATATCCCTTATGTCAAAGTTCATACGGATGAGGGCATTTATGGCGTGGGTGAGGCATATTCCTGTGGGCCGGATAAGGCGACAGTTGAAGTGATTCGTGATTTCGAGGAGTGGTTGATTGGCCGCGACCCACGGGACATCGAAGGGTTGTGGCAGTTGATGTATGCTGGGTCACGCTTTCCTGGCGGCGCAATTGTGAATGCAGCGATCAGTGGGATTGAACATGCGCTGTGGGATATTGCTGGTAAGGCTGCCAACCTGCCGGTCTATCGGTTATTGGGTGGCAAATGCCGCGATAAAATTCGTGTCTATCAATCACCGCATGGCCGAACAGCTCAGGAATTGGCTGAAAATGCGGTCGCACTGATCGAAAAGTATGGTTACACGGCGATCAAAATGGGTCCAATGGGACCCGGTTGGCAGACGATGCCTTGGAACAAGGCGCTGCGCGAGGCCGAAGCCCGTGTGGCTGCTGTGCGCCACGCTGTAGGGCCGGATATTGACATTGGTTTGGATCCGCACGCTGCGATCTTTGAACCGGCGCGCGCCATGGAATTATGCCGCGTTGTCGCTCAATACAATCCATTTTTTGTCGAAGAACAGTTGCGGCCAGAGAATTACGAAGCGATGGCGAAATTGAGCCAACATGTCACCGTCCCCCTGGCAACCGGCGAAATGCTC
>JAPLGZ010000598.1 GCA_026389895.1 Chloroflexota bacterium
GCCAAAAGCTTCGCTCTCAGTGGGTTGCCAGGGAGCTGCGGTGGTGGCCAGTTCACCAACGGTGCTGTCCAGCAAATCCACGCCACCTTTAAGCACATTCGCATCGGGCAACACTTCGCCAAAGTCGATCTTGCCATTGCCATCCAGATCAGGTTCGATGCCCGCCACAAAATATTCGGGGAAGGTGCCAAAGAGCGTGCTCTCGGTGACGCCAAAGAGATTGCCCGGCTTGGCCAACACCTTGCCATTCGGCAGGGTAATATCAAAGGGCACCACACTGTCACCGCCGTCAGCCGCCGAGGCGCCCGCGTCCAGATTCACATCAAATTGCGACAAGGAGGGTGTGCCTGCGACAATGCCTTCCATTTGTTCATAGAGCGGACTAGCCGTGATCCAAGCGGCCTTTGCATCGAGCAATGCCTTGCTCACCTCGGCCGGTTGTTTCGCCCACAAGGCGGCATAATCAAAATTCACCGCTTGGGCCAAGGCATAATAACGATCACTGGCCGCTTTGAGGGTGGTCGTGCTGGCCTTCAACGTCGCCGTCTTATCCAACAAATAAGTTTTGATGGCGCCTAGATCAGCGGCATCGGCCGCGGGTGCCGCCGACGCCACCGTCGCCGCGGGGACAGTCCCGGCGGTGGTTGATGCCGCAGGGGCACAGCCCGCAACGAGCACGAGGAGAAGACTCAGCAGAACAATCGTACGATTTTTCATCCGTAAACCCTTTCAACAAACCGTGAGATTAGCCATTAAAGGCTGTTTTTGGGATCAACACCCGTAGAGCCGTCAAACCCACCCAGGTCTAGGCTATTTTTCCAAGCCAACATTCCTGAGCGGCTAGCGCAAACGGCCGACAAGGTAAAACAATAACATATCGTTGTGGGAAATTCAATGGGGCGACGCGGCAAAAATAGCACGCAAGCAAGCGGTGACAGTGAAAAAATTTACTAATGTTGTATGAATGGCGATTTAATGGTGGTTCACTAATTGATTAAGGGGACCTTTGGTCAGAGGGATTCGGAGCAGTTTGTTTATGCGATCAATTTTCAAATTGTCAGCGCTTAGTCATCATCCAAGCATAAGTTCGAGAGAGTAGAGATTGTGCCCTGTCAATCTCTACTCTCCAATCTCTAAATCTACAACCTACTTCTGCCCAGACCTTTACCGCTCCACGCCAACCGATTCTTCCTCGAGCAACGCCGCTAAGGTTTGCATGTAGAGCACGGCATCTTCCGCACAATTTCTGCGCAGATAGCGCCGTTCGCGCGGGAGGTGATCTAAGACGCGCGTGTCAGAGAGATTCTCTAGATGGATCACATCATCGCGACTAAAGCCAACATTGGCCAACGTCGTAAAGAGATCTTCGACTTTGTGCCCGGTCTGCTCGCAGTAGTCCTGCGCATGTTCGGTCCACTCATCTAGTTGAAAATCAATCGACTTGACGATCTCATAATCGCTCATGCCGGTAATGGTTTGCACCAGATGGCCACAATTACAGCGCCCCATGTGGCCCCATTCGTACTTTGCCCCTTCGGCCAAACGCTGCGCCGTTGTCTGTAACGCGCAAATCAGTTCAGGCTTGCTTTCTGCCATTAGATTTCTTCCTTTGTCTCTGTTTGGTGCCCTGACAACCCTTGCGATAGAGTTAGCCCGATCGCAAGTTTGTTCAAGCGGCTCGATAAGATTTTTTGCGTCCATTCGTCTGCATAAAACATAGAGATCGTTGTCAATCCCTGCGCGCAGGAGCAGTGGCGGCGGGCGTGGGTCGAAGGCATACAGGGGAAGAACTCGTTCGATTCATGGTTGCATGTCCATCAAGGATAACCCCATCAGTTGCACCGCGTCATCACGACGGTAGCCTACCAGAAAATTGTACGCCGCTGTATCAAGATACTACGAATTGACGATTCTGTCATGTGTCGAAAATACCAGAATGGTTAGATACTGCCAAATTTATGCCTGCGCCTCTCAAATCCGCGAGGCTTCTCGCAAAAGTAGAACGTTTGACAAGCCTCACTGGTTCATATACTATAAACACCTCCCTATGCAGATACCCGCCCGTGGGAAATTGGGCGTTGCGGCAAATGCTCGGTATCTGATTTCAGGCAATCTACGTCTAAGATGCAACCATTGGAGTCAACATGAAAATTACCGACATCAAAACCTTTGTCGTCGGCAACCCTTGGAAGAACTGGGTCTTTATCAAGCTCGAAACCGACGCCGGCATCAGCGGGTTGGGTGAGGCCACCGGGGGGCTATCAACCAAACCAGCGCTGGGCGATTTGGAAGAATTGACCCGCCATATCATCGGCGAAGATCCTTGTCACCCCGAACGGCTCTGGTATAAGCTCCATAAAGCGCGCTTTCTAGGCATATCCAAGGGCATGAGCGCCATTGAACAAGCCTGCTGGGACATTTTGGGGAAAAGTCTGGGGGCGCCAGCCTGGCAATTGTTTGGCGGCAAACATCGCGACACCTTGCGTGTCTATGCGAATGGCTGGTATCAAGGGCCACGCGATCCGGTCTTCTTTGCCGAAAAAGCCGCCGAAATGGTCGCCAAAGGCTATACAGCGCTCAAGTTTGATCCCTTTGGCGGCGCTTATCAACAGATCGACAAACAAAGCGAGCGCTTAGCCGTCCAAATTGTCGCGTCCGTTCGGGAAGCCGTCGGGCCGGATGTCGATATCTTGATCGAAGCCCATGACCGTTTTACGGTGACCAACGCCATTCGCCTGGGCAGGGCGCTGGAAGAATTTAAGCCGATGTGGCTGGAAACACCTGTGCGCACCTATGATCTGGCTGGCCATCTGGAGGTGGCGCGTTCGATCAAAATTCCGGTGGTTTTGGGTGAAGGCTTCCATGAACTCCGCCAATTTGCCGATCTGCTAGCGGGTCGCGCAATTGATATTATCCAACCGGAGCCACAAGAATTGGGCCCTTCGCGCGCCCTTAAAAGTTTTGCAATTGCACAAGCCTACGATGCGCTTGTCGCCTGTCACCAGGCACAAAGCCCTTTCTGCACCGCCATGAATGCGCATTTACACGCCTCGATTCCCAATTTTTTGATCCAGGAAAATTTCGACGATTCGCTCGAACCGTGGACATGGGATCTGCTGACCGGTGTACCACGCGTAGAAAACGGCTACCTGACCGTCTCCAACGCGCCGGGATGGGGGGTAGAACTCAACGAGGCCGAAGTGGTCAAACATCCGTACGGAGAAAAGAATTTCTTGCGTCTCTTCGAGGAAGGCTGGGAGACCCGTCGCCCGCCCAAAGCGTGATCTATTCCAGTGGTTGGCATAGACAATGGATGAAGAATGCGTTGCACAGCGAGAAGGATGACCTTTATAACACAAGCCGATCTACCCCGTGCAACGCATTCCAATGGCGGATTATTTCCACTCTAAGGTGAGCACATCCGCCGTTGTTGTGTGGCCGACCAGGTCAATATGATCAAAAACAGCGACGCCCAGAGGATAGGCCTTGGGTGGTGTTAAGACGAGATCCTCGTCGTTGCCCGTATCAAGCGCGCGTAACAACACGACCACCCATTTGCCATCTTTCCAAACACCTTTTGCTTGGACATCGCCGCGGGAGCCAACCCAAGGCGCTAAAATGGATGGGGGGATGACCGCGCCCTGAGTCAATTTGCTGGTGTCAATGGGCGTTTGCTCGCCTGTAATAATAAAGCTGGCAGAGAGATCGTTGCCCATAAAGGCCGGCCCATCCTTGGCTTTATTGACATTGCTGACAGAACCACCACTCTTGAGGGCATCTGAATGGGTTGCGCTCTCCATATCAGCGGGATCCTCCTGCGCACCCATCCATTCATCCTGGGCCTGCCCTACTGGGTTGGAGCTAGCCGCGGTCCACTGCCAGAGATCAAAACGCGAATCAGCGCTCTCACTGCCCATCCACCACTTTTCCGGATCCGCATCCAGATTATGGCAAGCGCCAGCGCAGCCTTTGCTAGAGAAATTTGCGTTGTTCTCGATCGGGAAGAGCACCCCCATGCGGTCCCCCAGATCTTTACTCCGAGAAAATTTGCTGCCATCCCAAGTCCAAGCTTTGTTTAGGTTGCTCTCAGTTGTGTCGGCCCACTCTAAACGCATGGCAATGTTCTTGCCATCATAAGCAGCTTGAATGTTGACATCCGGGCCATCTGCTTTCCCCTTCTCAGTGGCTTTTGTATGCACCGTAGATACCGGCGCATTGGCCCAATAGGCGGCAGCGCTGTCCGTGGTGAGCGTATCAACTTTGACCGCAGTGATGGTATTGGACGGAGCCGTTGCTCCACTGCTACTTGCAACGGTGCTGACAGACCCTGCTTCTGGTTGGGCCGCACAGCTCGTCAACCATAATAACAGACTGATCAATAGAACAAAGCGATAAATCTTGTATTGCATACTTGCTCCTTTTGGTAAAGTGAAATGAGGGCTGCTCAGGTTGTCAAAAATAGAAGTAAGCTGTAATCACCTACGGACACACCGAAAACTAGGAACCTAAAAATGTAAAAATGATAATCACAGCGACATAAAAAAGCGCAACTGCCGTGGTCACGGGTTTACGCCAAGGTCGTCGCTCTTCTCCTGTGTCGAGAAAAGGCAAGAGAAACATACTGCCAATCACCAATAACGGCACGACCACAATCAAGAAGGGTTCGAGCCGGCCGGGCACGTAATGCAAAAGATGAAATAGAAAGAGGAAATACCATTCTGGCTTCGGGCTATAATCGGTATCGGCTGGATTCGCCGGAAAGGCGAGCGGCGCCCGTTCGTGCCAACTGAGATAGATCAATAAGGCGAGCAACCCCAATCCCAACAGCACATCCATAATTACCCAGTTGGGGAAGTAGGGGACAGAGTGCCGAGCGCGAATTTGGCCACGTTTGCTGATCGTCGGTGCAACGCCATGGTACCGATGTTGGTAGAGATGTAATGCCAACAAAAGGACCAGCGCGCCCGGTAACAAGGCGACGTGGGTTACAAAGAAACGATTTAACGTCAACTGCCCCAAAGTTGCGCCGCCCCGCATCAATTGTGCGAGGGCGCTGCCCAACAATGGGACTTGGCCAGCCATTTCGGTGCCGACGCGCGTTGCCCAATAGCCTTTCTGATCCCATGGCAACAGATATCCGGTGAAACCAAACCCCAGTGTGATCAGGAAAAGCACCACGCCGGATAGCCAGGTAACTTCACGCGGTGCTTTATAGGCAGAAAAAAAGAAGGTGCGTAACAGGTGGAGGAAGACCAAAATCACAATCGCACTTGCATTGTAATGATGGATGCTCCGCACCAACCATCCAAGTGGCGCCTGGTAGGTGATATAATCAACACTGTTATAGGCCGCCTCGGCGCTAGGATCGTAATAAAAAAGCAGACAAATTCCGCTAAAGAACTGGTAGATTAAGCTGACAAGGGTAAGGCCACCCAACGAGTAGAGCAGGTTTCGCTCCACATACTTTGGGACAGGCCAACTTAGGAAGGCACGATTGGCGCTCACTAAACCTGTCCGCTCATCGATCCAGGTCGCCATAGTTGCTCGTTCGCCACTCGATGTCTCTGTTTGATCCTTAACTTCTCGATAGGGGCTGATCGGTTGTTCAATAATACTCATAGTGGCCTCTACACTAATACCAACAATACACCGTCTTCAATTTTGGCCTCTAATTGCGTCAAAGCCTGCCGCGGCGGCCCTCCCAATACTTCACCTGTACGGCTAAAGGACGCGTCATGGCAGGGGCAACTAAATCCATCACGCGCCTCTTCCCAGTGTACATTGCATCCTAAGTGGGTACAGACAGCACTGAATACGGTATAAGTTGTCCCATCGTCGCTAAAAACATAGAGCAAACCTTTTTCCTCTACGGTGCGCCAAGCGTCTTTGTGGCGTAGACTGTAAGCCGTTTGATGCATCTGCCCAGCGGACAAACTGGCAATCTCGCCTAGGTTGATCCACTGCTCATCCTTGTCTTTTAGTGCATCGCCGACGATAAAGCGACCGCCTGTGCCGAATAGGGTGAGTCCAACCACGCTCGTCGTGGCCCAAACACCCGTTTCTAGAAAACGCCGTCGGCCCATCTCTGGGGGTTTTGGTTCAGAAACATTATTTAGCGGGAATTTCTGTTCATCCATCATTTGCTTCCCTTCATTTTGGTCCGTCACTGCATGTGATGGCAACCAGGATTAATCACTAGGTACTGCTTCGTAAATATCAGGATTTCACGAGCACCGATGACAAAAGTACTCAGCTTAGGTAGATGTGCAGCCTTGCCATAAAATGTATTTAATTTATCGAACAGTTGGCATAGTTGGCCCTCCGCTAAGTTGCGCTGAGTAGATGAATGGATAAAAAGAGATTGGCAAAAAGGCCGCTGGAAAGCTTTTCTGATAGCCATGATCCTCGTATTTTCGCGATAAAGATCGTGGCCACATGCAAACTCAAAGCGCCCAACCCACCAGCGTAAAGGCTTATGGGCCGATATAACTGGTGCGCTTCGAGACGAAATTGTCAAAGTACTCTTTGCCCGGCGAACCGCTCAGCCCAGCCGAGGGTCCTAGCCATACCGTCTTAATGGTATAAGCACTAGTGTTCAGTTTAGTGACCGTCTCTTTTAATGAACCATCGATATACAAACTGTAGGCAGCGCTCGTCCCAGCCTGCCAGGCAATTTCGACCGGATGATAGGCATTGCTAACGGTGTACCAGTTGCTGTTAGTCGTGCCGGCGCTAGATGTCACCACGCTACGAAGCTGATAGTTGCTACTACTAAAGCGAAGTTGCACGCGAAAGACAACCTGGTTGCTGGCATTGAGACCAACAAAAATATCCTGCGCGGTAGCATTGAGGGTTGCCCCATTCGGGTGAAAGTAGAAACGCGCATGATAACTAGTCTCGGTATTCGGTAAACTCTTGATCACATACCCAGAAGCGCCACTGCTGATCGTCGCCTGCAACCCATAAGCACCCGCTTGTCGCGCAGCCGTAGTTACACTAATACGGCTCGTTGTACCCCCAGTCGTCGTCCACGCGTCGAAATTGCCCGCCTCAAAACTATCGACGAAGATAACATCCGGCATAGGCGTAGGCGTTGCTGGCGGTGGCAAGGGTGTCTTGGTCGGTGTTGGGGGTATTGGTGTTTTCGTCGGCGTCTTGGTTGGTGTTGGGGGTATTGGTGTTTTCGTCGGCGTCTTGGTTGATGTTGCCGGTAAGGGTGTGTTTGTCGGTGTCGCCGTTGGTGGCACGGGCGTCGCCGTTGGCGTTGGTGGATTGGTCGATGTTGCGGTTGCGGTAGCCGTTGGTGGCACCGCCGTGTTAGTTGGGATAGTTGTGGGCGTGTCCGTTGGTAACAGTGTGAGGTCGGCTGTTGGTGTATCCGTTGGCATTGGCGTATTGGTTGGCGTCAAGGTATCTGTTGGCGTCGATGTTAGAGATACAGGCGTATTGGTGGACGTCAAGGTATCCATTGGGGTCGATGTTGGGGGATTTATCGTGCTCACCAATGCATTATAGGCAGACAATACATCCAAGCGACCAGCACCATACATATTGTCCGGTCCACTGGGCCCCAGATCTACGGCGGTTGTGCTGAGAATTGTCTCTTGCTGAGTGACTGTAAGCTCGGGAAAAGCACTGAGCAACAATGCTAGCGCGCCCGCGACATGTGGCGCAGCAAACGATGTACCTGAGTCTAAAGCATAACTGTTAAACAAGCCGGCTGTCGTGACATTGACACCGGGTGCCACCAGGGCCGGATAGACCACTGCTGCGCTGCGTCCACAATTGGTCGCGCCAAGGCTGCTATAGGCATAGATCGCGCTGCTGTTGTCGATCGCACCCACAGCAAATGCTTCTGGGTTGTTGGCTGGGCTGACATCACTCGGCGCCGCTGGTCCATAGTTACCAGCAGCAAAGACAGGGATAATCTCGGCAGCCAGCAATGCTTGCAAATCCGGCTGAAAGGTGAGGTTACAGCCTGGTGCACTGAAGGTCCACGAATTGTTGACAATATCCGGTGCGTCGGCTGTCGCCGGGTTACCATCGGGGTCAAGCAACCATTGATAGCCTTGATGAATGGCGCTTACTGTCGCCGTGCCTTTATCGTTGAAGATCTTCACGGCGATCCATTGTGCTTGTGGCGCCACCCCGATGGCCGTGCCACCACTGCTGCCGCCCACCATAATTCCGGTGGTCCAAGTGCCATGCCCGCTCAGATCAGTTGGTGTTGCATGCTGTCCATAGGGATCATACCAACTGTTGACGCCACCACGCCAGCGCGGCGCAAGATCAGGGTGGGTTGCATCAACACCCGTGTCCATAGTGGCCACGACGACGCCTTGCCCACGAAAGCCCAAATTCCACAGCGCAGGCGCATTGATAATATTTAGGTTCTGTTCGGGGCTCGGTTCGGTCGCCGTTTGTGCCGGCGGCCCCTGGAGCGTAATATCCAGCACAATACGCGCCACCTCTGGTGCAGCCGCCATTTTTTTGATCACAGCATTGGTGGCGGTCAACGCAAAGCCGTTCAGGATCCACAAGGGTGTAAAGGACTGCACCTCGCCTTGAGCCTGCCACACAGCGAGGCGCGCCCGCAAATTGCCTTGTGTATCATCAGCTTTTTTGCGTAACGCTTTCACCAGATTTTTGCGCCGGTCCTTGCGATTTCCGCCACCAATCGTCTTAACATTCAGTTGGTCTTTGAAGATCACGATCACGCTCGTCTGCTGGGTGGCAAGTTGGCTGCTGAGCACGGTGGCCAGATCAGCATCAAGCGCGATTAGGTCGGACACAACTAGATCAGACACAACTAGATCGGACGTATCTACATTAGTCGCATTTGCGACGATAGGCAGCCAAAGCCGATTATTAAATGCGGTTTCTACCGACTCCGGTGTTGCTTGCTCCTGCGCTAGCGTCGGCAGGCTAAGCCAAAACCCATTAGCAACACTGCTGATGGTCACCATCAACATTAACCAGGCGATCATTCGTTTCATAAGATCATCCAATTCTCGACGAAGGGTAAGCAGCCCCTTGAACCGTTGTTTCGGTCGCTTCTGAGCGCTTACCTCGCTGAAAAACAGTCACTAGCTTCAACTGCACCGCCCGGCGTTCTCGCCAGCCAAGTAAAGCCAATCCTACCAACAACCAACAGAAGCCCGCAGCAAAGGTGAGAATTCGGCTAAGTGGATATTTTGACCAGACCACAGGGTGGAGCGGGCCGAGCGGGGCGACAACCCAATCGAAATGGGTGACAGTATCCCCGATTCCACTGCGACTGGTCACGACATCGATCTGCCACGGCCCAGCGAGTTTCAAATATTTGCCAGTCAGTTGGTAAAGCCCCGGTCCGATTTCGTCAGCAATGGCGGAAATGGGTGGCGCATGCCCATCCAAAGCGGTAAAGCGCAGCAACATTCGGTAAATTTCACCAGGCGCTGCCCCTGGCGTACGCACAGTACGCACGCTGAATACATTCTGGCCCGGTCGATTGGGTGTGACTTCCAATGCGACAAATAGATCGTTACCGCGCTGACCGAGTGAGTGGGGGACATCGGCCGGCGCAATGGTGAATTCTATGCCGCGCGGTGGTGGTGATGCGGTAAGCAGCCCAGTTACCCCAAAAATCAGCACGCCGACAGCGACTTCAATCCCAATCAGGCGGGGCAATTGGCGCACTGTCAAAGGCGCCCAGCCCGTGGGGAAACCGAGACGGCGGACCAGTTGCCCCGCCAAGCGAGGATGCACGAATAAGGTGTTACCCAAGCCACAAAGACCGGCGAGCAACACCAGGCCTAGTTTACCCAGTAGCAATTGACCATAAAGTGTGGTTATCAAGGCATCCAGTGAAGCTACCTGATGTCCCATGCTATAGAGCCCTGTGGCCGTTAATACCCCTACACTCAACAGCGCCATCAGACTGAACGACCGCCAGGCTATCGGCTGCCAATGCGCCCCCACACCAGCACTCCGTTTGATGGCCGGCCGCAGGATCACAACCAGCGCGACCAAGCCCCCGATCCACAGGCTGGCAGCCAAGAGATGAAGCGTGGCATTGGCTAGGGCCAGTAGCCAGCTTTGGCCACTAGTGATCGCATGGCCGGCAAGCGCCTGTACGATCAATAAATCGATCGCACGGCCAGCAACGATCAGGAAGGGCCAACGGTTGTCTGATGCTGGCTGTCTGGTGGCCAAAAACCAGAGGCCGCCGCTTAACCACAACAACAATATCTGGCGTGCAATCCATAACAGCCCCCAACGGGTTTGCGTAAGGACAGCCCCGGCTTGGGCCAGCCAGGTCACAGTGGGCAGCGCCGTATCCTGCGAAATGGCAACCTGCCAGACCAACAAACCCAGACCACCAAGCAAGGCGCCGGCAGCACAATAAGCAGCCCAGTTCAGTAGTTGGCGGTGCAAGGTTCGTTGGGCCACGACCGCGCTTTCAGTTATTTGCGCCTTTACGGGGACCAAGGCAAAGCGCCACAGCGCCAAAGCGCCAACGATGCTCGCCAACAAGAGAAAGTTAACCCAGCGCAACCCAGCTTCAACGAGGGGAGGTAAGCTGCCAAGCCAAGAGCCAGTCGACGAATTTACTTTAGGTGCTGCAACCACCTGTTGGCCAATGCTAAAGCTGGTAAACCCTTGGCTAAAATGCCCATCCTCCTGGGAGAGCACCTTCCAGAACAAGGTATAGGCACCTGGCTTTAAAAGCGGCATGGTCATACGCAATGCCGCCGCTTCGGGGTTATCAGGGACCAGGCTAATGCCGCCAACGGGTTGATTCTGCTCGTCCAATAGATGCACAGCGCTGAAACGGGCGACGATTGGTTCGCTAAACCAGAGTTGCAGTTCCTGAGGAGCAACTGTCAAGACCACGCCGTCATCAGGCTCGGCGCGAATGAGTGTAACATGTGCCAAGACCGGTTTGCTTGTGCTTAAGATTTGTAAGGCGACGAGCAAGAGCAGCATCAATATTCCAAGCATGGAACGCCACTTGCCAACGAACATGCGCCGATTCTTTCTCATGCAGATCTCCCTAAAACCAGACAACACCAAGAAACTAGCTAAAAGTACGCTTAGCGATTTGCGACAAACGGTAAAAAGCTCCGGTAATACACTGTCACATGAAACGTATATTCAGCACGGCCCAAACGATTCGTCGCACGCACCGTCACGGCAACATCACCTATCGAACCAGGGCTGGGCGTCCAGGTTAACGCGCCAGTGCCTGAATCAACATTCATTCCAGGCGGGCCTTGCACTAAAGCGTAGCTGATTGGCAGCGCGCCGCTGGCTTTGATGTTATATCCAAAATGCATGCCTACCGTTGCCGTGTAGACTTGACCGTTATCCATTACCATCAAGGGGGCGCCTGTAACAGGGAAAAATGCCGTGTCTACGCGCTGTTCCAATGTATGGGTGACGGTGTAGACACCGGCGGCCAAGGGTCCCACAGCAACCGTATACCCCCAAGGGAATTCGGCGGGCAGGCAGAACATCTCTTCTGATGGTATACTCTGAATGGTGATCAGGTGGTCGATCTGTTGGTGTGCCTGATATTGTGGCGTACAACTGCTGGTATAGACGCCCGACACAGTGATAGAAATGAGATCCTGCTCTGTGGGCGCAGACGGTTCAACTAGAATTTGCACCGGATGCGGTGGCGGCGCAGACGAACCAGGTGTCACCGGTGTTAGGGTGACGGCCCGATTGTTGGCCAGGTTCAAGTCCAGCGTAGTCGCGCTGATCGAGGCCGTGTTGGTGATCAAGCCAACATGGTCTGGCGCACTGACCACAATTGTTACCGTCAGGCTACGTCCGACATCCAAACTGGCAAGCGTGCAGGCGACAGCGGCACCGTAGACACAGACACCGTCAGCCACGGGCAGGGTTGCGGTGATAAATGTCACATTTTGTGGCAATTGATCGGTCAACGTCAACGCGGTAGCTGTCACCGGTCCGAGATTGCTGATCCGTAGAGTATAGGTTACATTGGCGCCAACTGTGACGGTCTCGGGCGCAACGCCAGGCGTGATCGCCAAATCCGCCAGAGCGGTAAATTCGTACGCGCCAATGTCACAAGCCGCGCCTTGCGGACGAGCAATCCCGCGCTGATCGGTGGCAGGACAAGGAACGGAGCCCTGATCGATGGCTGGACTGCCAGGCAACAGAGCATGGGTGAAAGCCAAGTGTCCAGCGAGTGCATCATTCCCCTGTAATGGGCCGAGCAAAGGGTCAAGATCGGTCAGATCGCCCCCAGCGTTAAAATGGCAACTGTGGGCGTTCTCGAGGTTATGGCCCAGCGAGGTGAGAAAGCCCCCACTGTTTACACAGTTGTCACCCATGGCGGCATTGGCAACGATGCTACTTGCAATACTCAAGGCAGCCTCGTCGATCAAGAGATTCCCACCCTCACCACCGGCCTGATTGTTGTTGAAGGTGACAAATGTAAGGACGGCTG
>JAPLGZ010000765.1 GCA_026389895.1 Chloroflexota bacterium
AGACGTGGCTCAACGCCGTTTGCACCTACATGTAAGCGACGCCGAATTAGCCCGCCGCCGCGCCAACTGGCAGCCACCGGAGCCAGCTTATCAGCGCGGCTACGGTCAACTCTACCTTCAACACGTCACCCAAGCGCCCGCTGGCGCCGATTTTGACTTTCTACGCGGGCGCGACCCGGTACAGGTGACAATGCAGCCAAAGTTTTAGTTACGCAGACACATAGTGGACATCGTAGGGGCATCACGCGAGTTAGTTACTTAGGCTATAGCGGACAATTGTACGGGCAGGGCACGGCCGTCTTTATTTGGTGCCGCTTACTTCAGGCATATTAAATTTGGACGCGAATTGGCGCGGGTCTGGTTAACTTTACGTACAAAAATCCGCATTGATGTGTGCCAATCCACGTCCAAATTTTCATACTTGGCCGGCCTCGCCCCTACTTTTTGCCGCCTTGACGCCATTTATAAAAAAAGTTATAATCCCGCCAAGCTTTAAAGACTCCCTTTTACCTTTCGTTTGCAACAGCGCTTTTTGTTTGGTCTAATAACTATAATCATCATCTAGGCTCGTCAATGGCCTTTCCGCAGGCTAAAACCGGGCAGAAGGAGAAACCATGGCTGTCTTAAGTCCCGAAGATCGTGCCTTTTGGGATGAAAACGGGTACGTGATCATCCACAACGCTGTGCCCCAAGAAAACTTGGACGCAGTGATTGACGCGATCTGGACTTTTCTTGATGTCGATCGCAACAACCCAGAAGAGTGGTACAAAGCGCCGAAAAGCAGAGCGGGCATGGTGGAGATGTACCATGACCAATCGCTTTGGAACAATCGCCAATACCCGAAGGTGTACGAAGCATTCACCGAAATCTGGGGGCGCAAAGATCTGTGGGTCAGCATTGATCGCGCCAACATGAATCCCCCCGCCCGTCAACCCGATTGGGACTATCAAGGCATGTATCATTGGGATGTGGACACATCGGTCGATCCGATCCCCATGATGGTGCAAGGCGTGCTCTATCTCGAGGATACCGACGCGGCAGGCGGTGGTTTTCAGTGTACACCGGGTTTCCATCGCAAATTTTATGAGTGGGTCAAAACACAACCTGCCGACCGCAATCCACGTTCACCGGATCAGACGGGGCTGGAAATTAAGACGATCCCTGGCAAAGCTGGCGATCTGTTGATCTGGCACAGTATGCTCCCGCATGGCAACAGCCGCAACCAGACCAATCGCCCGCGCTTGGCCCAATACATCACCATGTCGCCGCCGCGCACCGAAGAAGACCGCCAATACCGCATCCAAGCCTGGCAGAACCGCACGCCGGCCTGGGGGAAACCCTTCCTCGGTGACCCGCGCGTGTTAGAACAAAAAATCGGCTACCCACCCGAATTGACGGACTTGGGCAGGAAATTATTAGGGCTCGATCCCTGGCCATCGAGTTAGTTAAAAACCTTGACGCAAAGGGACGCAGAAAAAAGCCGGCGTGCAAGTCTGAGAGATGGTTTAAAAGAGATTGAGGGGTGCTAAAACACCGCGTGTAGGGTTCCCAAGTGACCTAATAACCGTTTATCGAGGCATAAGACAATCACCATGATATTCTCCTAATCCCCTTCTCCCGCCAACTGCGCGATCGCCTTATTTTCAACGCGCTTTGCGCCTCTCGCTTTACCCAATGATCTTCTTCTAAAAATCGATAGGAAACAAAGGACATGATCAGATCGTCCGTGTTTCGGTCTTCGCAGCCTGCCAATTCGTGGGTGACGCGTTACTTCTTGCGGCAGTGGCAGTTGATGAGTCTTTTGGCGCTCTTCCTGTTGCTGACGGTGGGATTGCAGTTGGGTGCGCCTTTGCTATTGCGGGCTTTTCTCGACGCTGTGACAGCCCAGGCGGCATTGGGCACCATTTTTCGCGTGGCAAGCCTCTATATTGTGGCGGCCTTTGCGCTGCGGGGCGCCCAGGT
>JAPLGZ010000726.1 GCA_026389895.1 Chloroflexota bacterium
CAGGATCAGCCATGGCGCTCTCGCGTAAAGCGGTCGGCAAAGCGGCAAAAGCCTCGTTATTAGGCGCAAAAATCGTAAAGGTGCGCGTGGTCACATCCAATTCTCTGACCAGGTTGGTTGCGATCAAAGCCGAGTTTAATGTCTCCAAACCTTGAATCGTTGAAATAGTGCGGAAGACATCCGCCGACCCAGGCGCCACCGTAATCATGGCTGTAGCGGTTGGCGTCGTTGTTTGCATTGGCATCGTGGCAACTTGGGTGGCCGTTACAACGCCCGTTGACACTGGCGTACTGGTTGTCGTCGTGACACCAGTGGTATCAGTTACGGCGCCGGTTGTGGTCGTAGCTATAGTTGCAGTCACGATAGGCGTACTAGCCACAGTGGGCGCAGCCGCGGGCGTTTCGGTGGGGGCGGGTGTGTTCGCTTGCCCAGGATTGAGATTACAAGCGCCAAAGAGCAGCGCGATAACGAACGATAGTGAAAGTAACAGTGAGACTTTTTTCATGGAGAATCCTCTTATTGACGGTCGCATTTTGCGGCTAGTCGGTGTTCAGAAAGCCCTATTCAATGGTATTCACTGCTACTCTAACAAAAAACGAGAAGGAAATGCATGTATAATCGGACAAATTGAGGTTATAGACGAGGATACATTTACAAAATTTAAGCTGCCAGCCGCGCCATTTTAAAGATTATCAAAACAATGTGTACTACAAAATATACCTCAGTTCTATACCTATACCCATAGCCATTCTGTTTTTTTTTGCTATGATAGCTTTACCGGGTGCAATGAAGGTAATAAGCAATTTCGCTCGGCAGACAAGATGTTGATGTGCCAAATGCCGCTTATTACCCGTCTAGAATCATCCATTTGCATCGATAAAGCCAATGATCTCACGAATGATTGTCGGTATACCAAGGGAGATTCTGGGGCAACTAAACAATAAAAACGCACCAAACTATTTATAAAATGTCTAAACATAAACGCAAAAGACTCAAAGGAGAGCCGATACGATGAGCGAAGAGAGCAACCGCACAAAACAAGTAGATGATACGGATGCCGCTTTGACTGATAAAGATGCGGCCGCTACGGCACTGAACCCCAACCCCCATTTTGCCAAACCAGACCCTACGATGGGCGAGGATGAAGGCTGGAATAGTGATGCAACGGGCGAAACTCTCGGCAAAAGCCAAGAGACACGGGTTGGTTATGATCCCAGCAGTCAGCCGACGGCTCCAACCAATCACCCACAGAACCAGAGCGGTTCTGAACAAACCTGGCAAAAGAGCGGGACAAACCGTCAAACTGAACAATCAAACAAGGAGAGTGACATGATGGAACAAGCGAAACAAACGGCCAGTGACGTGGCTAACCAAGTCAAACAAGCCACCGAGAACAATGGCAACCAGACCAAGCAAACCGTATCTGACACCGTGAATCAGGTCAAGCAGGGCGCCGCAGAAGGGCTCGACCAGGCCAAACAAACGGCGTCGGATACACTGGGGCAAGCCAAACAAGTCGCTTCTGAGACTTTTGGCCAGGCAAAACAGGCTGTCTCTGAGTCGCTTAGCGATGTTAAAGGCCAAATGCAATCGACCTTTGATACCCAGAAGAATCAGGCCGCTGGACGGTTGGGCAGTGTCGCGACGGCATTACGCCAAACCAGCGAACAATTAAATAATCAAAATGAAACGACTTTCGCCAACTACGCCCAATCGGCCGCCGATCAGATTGAAAATTGGTCGAGCCTGCTCCAAAACAAAGATCTAAATGGTCTGGTCAACGAGGTTCAAGATTTTGCTCGTCGCCAGCCCGAGTTGTTCATCGCTGGTTCGTTGGCCGCCGGGCTTTTGTTAGGCCGCTTCCTGAAAAGCTCGAGCTCATCCGCTGCAAATAGCAATAGCTACAACGACTACAATGCGCGCTATCAAGGCAACAACAACCGCAGAAGCTACTACGGTAGTGGGAATTCAGGCCGCAATGTCGCAAATCACAGCACGCAAGACTCGATTTCACGCATGGACTATGAATCCCCTGCACCGCAGAATATTCGTGTCACTGAAGGAGAATAAACATGCAAGGTGAGCTACGCAACAGTGGCTTTGTGGAACGTGATGTGCAACGTGACCTGAATCGCCAAGATAGTGAGCCCACTTTGGGTGATCTATTTACTTCCCTGACTTCAGATCTGACGACGCTCGTTCGTAAAGAGATCGATCTCGCCAGAACGGAGACCATGGAAAAGGTCACGGGCGTCACCCGTAATGTTGTGATGATGGTGGCTGGTGGATTGGTGGCCTATGCAGGTCTAATTGCCCTGATTATGGCGGCAATTTTCCTTCTAAATCAAGCATTGAGCCTATGGGTGTCAGCATTGATTGTAGGCATCGTGGTCATCATCATCGGCGCAATTCTATTATCAATTGGTAGAAGTAGTCTAAACAACATGACCGTCGTCCCAGAGAAGACGGTTGAAACCATGAAAGACAATACAGAGTGGGCAAAGGAGCAAGTAAAATGACACAAGAACAAGGTCGAATGAAGGATTACACGGGTCGAATCAGTGACGAAATTAGTGATGATGTGAGAAATGAACCTGTCCATTACACCGTGGGCGACACCAACTACAATCAGTCTGATGAAAACAAATCTTCAGATGCGATCAAGGCGGACATCGAACAAACCCGCAGTGAAATGAGCCAGAAGATCAACCAAATTCAGGACCGACTTGACCCCACTCGCTTGAAAGAACAGGCCCAGGAGACCGTGCGCAGTGCGGTCTCTGATAGCACGGACGCGCTGGTAAATTTTGTCCGGGGTAACGCCGGCGATTTTGGCTATACAGTAGTCGATACAATCAAGCAGAATCCGGTGCCCGCCGCCTTGGTTGGCATCGGTCTGGGTTGGATGATCTTCAAAAGCTTTAGCAGTCCTTCATCGGACTGGGAAAGTCGCGAAGACAACTATCGCGAACGCTACAGTGGTAGCCGCAACTATGGTGGCCGCAACTCTTCGTCCTATGGCCAGCAGTACGGCAACGAGGCTGCGAACCAAAGCCGCTACGCCTACGAAGAAGGTGGTCAGTATCAAGGCGGTTTGTATGAGAGTGGCAGCCGCTACACAGGGGTGCAGAACCCAGGCTACAGCAGCCAATCCTCCTATGGCAGCCAATATGGTAGCTCATCATATAGCAGTGGCCAGGAAGAACAAAGCCGCGTAGGTCAAGTCGTGCAGTCGGCGCAAGACAAAGCGAGCGACGTGTTAGGACAAGCCCGTGATACGGCTGGCCAACTGACCGAACAAGTTCAAGAGACGGCGCAACAAGCCGGCCAATATGTACAAGAAAAGGTAGGCCAAGTGCGCGAACAAGCTTCACACTTGGGTGAACAAGCCCAACAAACATTACAAGGCACCGGGAGCCAGGTCCAACGCACCGTGGAAAGTAATCCTGTGCCATTTGGGATCGCGGCGTTGGTGGCTGGCGTCTTAGTCGGCTTGGCGTTGCCAGGCACGCAGGCCGAGAACCAGATCATGGGTGAGAAACGCGATCAGCTGATCGATAATGCGCAATCCGTTGCCCAAGATGTAAAACAACGCGTTCAGACTGTTGTTGAAGAAAAATTGCCCGAAGTCAAGCAGACAGCCCAAAAAGTCGCTGATGATCTGAAGCAAACTGGCAAGACAGCGGCGGACGACATCAAGCAGACGCTCAAGGATGCAGGCGATAGCACCAAACAAAGTGTCAATGATGTGGCTCAGGCGGGCAAAGATGCGGCGAAGGATGCCGCACAGTCGGCCACGAACAAGGCAACAAACACAGGCACTGGATCGTCGGCTTATACGGGTTCAACGACAGTTGGATCAACCACAGGCACGAGTTCGCTAACCGGCGGTAGCCCGTCAGCAAGCTCAGCACCAGAAGAAGAAGGCTCAACTAAGAATGCCCGCATGTAAGGCATCATAGGCAAAGCCTACGGTAAAGCAGATCATAGAGTAGGAGAGGCCATCGGTAGCGCGAAAATTTGGACAGCTTGTCAATTAGATGTGCCACCGATGGCCTCTCCTGTAGCTTTAACGCATATTCCGCTGGCAAAAATGTTACCCAGAGAGAAAATTAAATCTACCCTTTGTTTGCGCTTTCTGTAATTGCTTTTTATACGGCTTGCTTCGCATGAGTCTTTACGCTAAATGATTTAGTTTACAGAGTGGCTCACATTAGTTCTAGTCACTCGCTGTTCAATCGTTGCGATTACTTTTAGCGAATCACTATTTTATCCAAATCATTAGCCATCATCTCAATTATTATCCCAAGTAACGGTGCTATACGAATACGCACAAATTTGTAGCGTCATAGGAGAGCGGCCGTTCTTAGTGCATAGAACGGCATTTTAATTTTAGAGCCTGGCAACCGTACGACAAGCTGACAAGCAATTTGAGGACAAGGTTGGTTTCAAGTATTGCAGCTGACAAATAGCTGCCCTTATCCCTTATCCTTCAGCCTTTGCTTCGTCACTGCTTACCATTACGCGGGGAATGACTCCGGAGGAAATGCCATGAGCCTACTTGAAAAACAGCGGGATCTTTTTACCACAGAAACGTTGCGGGCGCTATTGACCATTGATCAAGGCCCGTGCGTCTCTATCTATTTGCCCACCGAGCGTAAAGGGCCCGAAACGCAACAAAATTCGATTCGTTTAAAAAATTTGCTGCGCGAAGCCGAAGCAAAGCTCATCGAACAGGGGCAACGCGCCGCCGACGCACGCAAGTTCCTTGCGCCAGCGCAGGCCTTGCTGGAAGATGCAAACTTTTGGCAGCACCAGGCCGAAGGGCTAGCCCTCTTTTTGCAAGCGGAGGCCTTCTTCTACTACCGGTTGCCCTTACCTTTTGAAGAACTAGTGCTGGTCAATCAGCGCTTTCACATAAAACCATTGCTACCTATTTTGCAGGGCGATGGTCGTTTTTATCTCTTGAACCTGGATCAAAAACAGGTGCAACTCTTCCAAGGCACCCGCTATAGCCTGAGCGAACTCGAACTCGGGCCAGATCTACCCAAAAGTTTGGCCGAGGAGTTGCAATACGACGAAAATGGCCCCGACTTACAGTTTCGCAACGGCGCAGAACAGACCAGCTATGCCAGTGGTGAGCGGAGTGCGATGCTATATGGCAGTGGGGATGCGGGCAAAGAGGCCAAGCGCAAAGAGGACATTTTGCGCTTCTTCCGCCATCTGGACAATGGCATACGTATCATCGTCCAGAATGCCAATCGTGCGCCCCTGGTGCTAGTGGGCGTTGAATATTTGCAGGGGCTCTACCGTGAGGCGAATGAATACCCATTCTTGGTGGAGCAAGGGATCGAGAAGGATGCTCAAGCCCTGACCCCAGAAGAACTCCACGAGCAAGCTTGGGCCATCGTCGAGCCAGTCTTTCAGCAAGCCTACCAGCAAGCGCACGACACCTACATGCATCTGGCTGGCACCGGGGATCCACGGGCGGTGGGCAGCCTGGAAAAGATTGCTTCTGCGGCCTATTATCAAAGTGTAGATACACTCTTTACGCCAATGGGCCAGAGCCGTTGGGGGCGCTTTGTCCCAGAGCAGGCGGCGGTCGAAATCCATGTCGAACCGCAGCCAGGGGATGAGGATCTCTTTGATTTTGCGGCTGTCCATACGATCTTGAATGGCGGTACGGTTTACTCGGTGGCGCCGGAACAGGTGCCTGGCGAAAATGAGATCACCGCCCTTACCCGTTTTCCAATTGTAAACACATTTGGTTCTTCCGCCTAAAGGGGTCTGATCAGGAGAAAGCGACCTGTTGTCGGTGCAGATTTCCTACCCGATCCGCCCTATTGGCCAGCGCCAAACGCGCGAAGAGCCCCACTTTCTGAAAGGTAAAATTTATGAATCCGAGCACTGAAACGGTGGTTCGCAATGACCAAGCGCCGGCGAGCAACAATCTGCTACAAACGCTCACGCGGCTGATCGAAAGCTGCATCGAAAGTGATAAAACTTTGTATAGCACGGCCGAGCAGCTTGACAATCGGGGAATGAAGCTGCTGGTCAAGAGTTATGCGCAACAACATGCCCGCTTTACGGGTCAATTGCAAGATATCGTCAAACAGATGGGCGACACGCCGCCAGAAAATCGCGATGCAGCCGCGGCCGTGGGCCAGGGTCTTAATGATGTGAAGGCCGCTATGATGGTAAAGCTCCAGGGTCGGCACCATGCCGCATTGCTAACCGCTTTGCAAAACGAAGACAAGACAGTGGCGGCCTATGAGGCAGCGCTCCAAGCGGCACTCCCCGAGCGCATGCAGACCCTGATCACCCAGCAAGCCGAGCGCGTGCGGAACATTCAACGCCAGCTCCAGATCATGACCGGCGAAACGGCCCGCCAGTTGGTAGTTCGTTTGTATAACCAGCCCGGCGAAGCGGAGCGCGTGCTAGACCAGTTGCAGCGCGCCGGTTTTACGTCCGACGAAATTTACACCGCCCCCATTGAGCAGGCGGCCACAATCTATAGGGCAGATACGCAACAAAGAGGCCGGTCGAAGAGCCAGACGGTGCTGGCAATGGGGCTGGCCGGCGCAGGGTTTGGCCTGGCGCTAGGTCTGCTGGCCGGTATCTTCCAAAATTTGCTCGCCCCCAACACCGTTGGCTTTTTGCCCGCCGGAGGCTTGGGCGCGATCATGATTGTAGGGTTGCTCGGTGCGGTGATCGGCGCCATTTTTGGCCTGATCTTTGGGCTCTTGATCGGCCAAAACAATGCCGAAGATGACGCCTATCTCTACACCGAAAGTCTCAAGGATGGGGATACTCTGCTGGTTGTCTTTACCGACAGCCGGAATAAAGCCGAGGCTGATCGCATTGTTGGCCTGAAGAACCAACGCGAGATTGCCCCGAAGCCAGCCTAAATGTGGTCATCAGCGAATTTGCGCGCGAGAAGGCGCCAATCTACCCAATGTAGATTGGCGCCTTCTCAGTTACGGATGTGACGTAAGAACAGGATAAATAATGTTAGCATGCACCACTCATTGAGTAACCGTAGGGGCATGCTGTCGGCGGCGCATGCGACAACAGGTAATCCCGGCAACAAGCTTCGCCGACGATGGCATGCCCGGTCCTCGTCAAGTGAGACGATCGCACAGCAGGGCATGCCATCGTCGGCGTAGGGGCATGAAAGGATAATAATAGCTTGGTTCCGCCGCCGACAGCATGCCCCTATGATGTCAGTCGTGTGGTGCGTAACAGGCGTCAGTTACATTGGCGCAGCCACCTGCACTGCCCGGTCACGATTGCTGAAAAAACGTGTATAAGGGTACAATCTAGGCAAAGTAGTGGGATGCAAGAACTAGCGTAAAGGAAAATCGATGATGAAAGTGTTGGTCACCGGTGGCATTGGGGCAGTGGGCAAGGCGGTGGTGGAGCGTCTACGCCACGATGGCTGGGCGGTGCGGGTGATTGACCGCCAGCCAGAAGCCGAGATGGCTGGTGTGGATTATCAGGTCTGTGATATTACGAATTATGCCGCTCTGCGCGAACAGGTACGCGGTTGCCAGGCGGTGGTCCATTTGGCTGCCATTCCGAACCCGATCGCCGTGGCAGGGCCCGCACTATTTCCAATTAACGTTACAGGCACCTATAACGTGTTTGAAGCCGCTGCCGACGACGGGATTCGCCGCTTGGTGCAGGCCAGTTCGATCAACGCCTTTGGCTGTTTCTGGGGCAACCGAGAGATGGAAGTGGACTACTTCCCTATCGACGAAGCCCATCGCACCTATACGACCGATGCCTATTCGTTCTCTAAAGAGCTGGTCGAAGACATTGGCGCTTATTATTGGCGGCGAGAAGGCATTTCCAGCCTCGCCATGCGTTTCCCGGGGGTCTGGTCCAGAGAACGGATTGCCAGCCCAGAAGTGTGGCAGCGCCGTGAACAGGCCCGCGCCGCCATCGACGGATTCGCCGCGCAACCCGCGGCCGTGCAATTGGCGCGACTGACGGCGCTGCAACAAGCCACCCAAACGTTCCGCGCCCAGAAGAATATGGAATATCCGACCGGCCAGGGGGGCATCAAGCGGGATGGGGCTTCTGAGGATCCGCTGTGGCCCGTTTATGCCTTCGAGCGTTTTAATTTCTGGGCGTATGTAGACGAGCGCGATGCGGCCCAGTCAATTGCCAAGGGGCTTACCGCCGACTTTGAAGGCGCCCATGCGCTCTTTATCAATGCCGAAAACAATTCGCTGGGCTATGATTCCACCACCTTGGCAAAACTCTTTTTCCCAGCGGTTACGCAGTGGCAACAGCCGCTACAAGATGCGGCGTCGCTGGTAAGCATCGCCAAAGCCCAGGCCTTGATCGGTTACGCGCCAGAACATCGTCTGGGCTAGCCAACAAAGCCACTGAATGAATTCAGCGTCTGATATAGCAAACCCGTTGAAACGGGTTTCAGAAGCCTTGTGGCCGCCGTTTCCCCTACCAGACCATGAATGATGGTGATTAACAAAATCAATCGAACGGGTCAGCCAACCTGCTTTGGGCGCCCCCTGGGCATGGTTTCGCCTAGCAGGCGGCGGTTTTAACCGCTGCGGCACGCCCGCCAATCACTGTTTCTCTGTCTGCTCCGCATAACGTGCGCGAGATCGTGACCAATTTCTTAAAAACCAGCAAATAATCGAGGAGAAGAACGATGGAATACCGACAACTAGGTGGTTCGGGCCTAAAAGTGCCAGTGCTCGCCTTTGGCACAGCAACCTTTGCCGGCGGCGACAACGAGCGAGCCTGGGGCAATACGCAGGTCAACGAGGCCACCCGCCTCGTTGACATTGCCTTGGAGGCCGGCGTCAATCTGTTTGATACGGCGGATGTCTATTCAGCGGGCCGCTCGGAAGAGGTGCTGGGCAAGGCGATTGGCAAACGGCGTGATCAGGTGCTGATCTCCACCAAAGCCACCTTTCCCAGTGAAGCGGGGCCAAACGGAATGGGCTCTTCGCGCCATCACCTGTTGCGCGCCTGTGAGGCCAGCCTCCGCCGCCTGGGCACGGACTATATTGACCTTTACACCTTGCACGGCTTTGATGCCATCACGCCTGTCGAAGAGAGCTTGCGTGCGCTCGATGATCTGGTGCGCAGCGGCAAAGTGCGCTACATTGGCTGCTCCAACTTTTCGGGCTGGCATCTGATGAAGGCGCTGGCGATCTCAGAAAAACAGGGGCTAGAACGTTATATTGCCCACCAAGCCTATTATTCGCTGGTGGGGCGTGAATATGAATGGGAACTAATGCCATTGGCGATTGACCAAAAAGTGGGCACCGTTGTCTGGAGTCCGCTAGCCCAGGGGCGCTTGACCGGCAAAGTACGCCGCAATCAGCCTGCGCCGCCAGACAGTCGCGTCAAGTTCACCTCTGAGACCAGCCAATCGAGCAACGACGAAACGTTGTATAAAACCGTCGACGCGATGGACGCGATCGCGGCGGAGACCGGCAAAACGCTTTCGCAAATTGCGCTCAACTGGCTGCTCCAGCGCCCGACCGTGGCAACGCTCGTCTTTGGGGCCAGAAATGAGACCCAACTGCGCGAAAATTTTGGCGCCGTTGGTTGGAATTTGACCACTGAGCAGGTCGCCAAACTCGACGCCGCCAGCGCCGTCACGCCGATCTATCCCTACTGGCATCAACTCAACTTTAAAGAACGCAATCCCTTTCCCACGCTGTAGAGGAAGATCCCGCCCAGGCTTCATGAAGGTTGATCGGAGTGAAAACTTTCATCATTGGCTGGGCAGATTCGGCCACCGATTCACCCCTTGATTTTAGGGTAAAGTCGTCACGACACTTTCCACCAAAAGGCGATGTGCGCAATGAGCGCACATCGCCTTTTGGTGGAAGTCTATGGCCAGCCGCATGTCAGAATAAAAAACCGAGTCTGGGCCTCGTAAGGGCGAGCAAAAGTCCAGTTCTCACCATGATGGCAGGATAGGCGTTTGCACAACGACGCCACAAAGTAGAGGATGAGGTGCGCTTTGGCTTGTTCCGCGTCAAGCGTAAGGAGATAGACTTATGGCAACCAATTCAGATCAAGCATTTGCTCTGGCGTCCAAGGACAATAAACAGGTAGAACATAGCCAACAAGTTCATCTTCCGCCAGGTCATCTGTGGCTAAGTCATAGGCTTGGGCGTAAGCGTCAGCAATCATGCTGGGGACCTCTGGCCTTAGACTTGGATTTCGCTTAAGGAGTTTCTCGATCTGATACCGTTGTTCTTTGACGGTCACGCGCCAGCCACGGCTGGGGTTGCTAGTAGACAGTGCACTAAGCTTCAGCAAGTGACGCAAAAGCACGCCTAAGCGATTCTCTACCTCACGCTGCTCGCTTCGGCCCATGTCCTTAATTTCCTCGATCAAGTTATCTCGGTCCAGCTCGGGCGAGTCTTCGTGTCGCAAAGCTTCAGCCTGCTGCACTGTCCAAGCGTAAAAATCGGTTTTATAAAGGGCGGTTGTCATCGCGAGGGGCCTTTCTTGGGTCTTTTGACCGGTCATGCATCCCATCCTGACCCTATACTACCATAGCAGTAATTTCACCGTCAAGCACTAAGCTGCGAGCCCTGCGTATCAAACACGGCGCAAAGGTAAGGGATAGCGCGAGGTAAAAATACAGTGAGGCTGGACTCGGTTGAGTCCAGCCTCACTGTATTTTCCTGACCGTCAGACCCCTGACGGGGATTTTTTATGTCCGGACTATTCTTTGGCAAAATCAAGCCCAAGGATGGCGACGTGTTTCAGACCCCTGACGGGGATTTATTATGTCCGGACCTACGTTGATGTGGGATGCTACGTTATTGATGCTGATGTTTGTTTCAGACCCCTGACGGGGATTTTTTATGTCCGGA
>JAPLGZ010000230.1 GCA_026389895.1 Chloroflexota bacterium
TAACTCTTTGGCCTTGCCGAGTTCTAATTGCACAGAGACGCCCAGCCCAAACCCCATCGCTCGGACCGGATCGTTATCCAGGTAAACGCCTGGCGGCAAGCCGTTGGCGGTCATCAATTCAACTGTTTAGCGGCCTAATAAACGGACACCATCCAATTCGCCTTTGTTCAACAACATTTGGGCAAAACGCAAGTAATCGCCCGTCGTCGAAACCAAGCCGCCACCGCCGGAATGGCGTTTGTTGGGCTGAATATACTGACTGGTTTTGGGGGCATCGAGCACCTTTAGGCCGCCCTGTTCCCCTGGTCCATAGGTCGTCGCAAAGCGGCCGATCTTCTCGCTGGGCACATAAAAACTGGTATCCACCATGCCCAGTGGGGCAAAGATCTGTTGCTGCAAGAAGTCTGCAAAGGGCATCCCGGCGACCACTTGCACCAAATAGCCGAGCACATCGGTGGCCATGCTATAGCGAAAGCGCGTCCCCGGTTGATGCGCCAAGGGTAATTGGGCGAGCGCCTCGATCCAATCCGCCAAAGTAAAAGTGGGATCTGAATCCAACTTCTCCCAGAGCTTGCGGTATAGCTCGTCGATGTAAACGTGGTCCTCGAAGCCATAACTCAAACCGGCCGTGTGCGTCAATAAATCGTGAATGGTGATTGGGCGCACTGGATCCACCAAGCGTCCACCGGAGCCAACGGTATTATCTAGCACTTTGGTCGTTTTAAACGCGGGAATATAATTGGCGATTGGGTCCGTCAGCCGGAGTTGGCCTTCTTCCAAGAGCAAAAGCACGGCCACACTCGTGATTGGCTTGCTCATGGAATAGATGCGGAAAATCGTGTCAAACGCCATTGGTTGCTCGGTCTCTAACTCGGCCATGCCAAACTTTTCAAAATGGACGACCTTACCGCGGCGCGCAATCAGGCTGACGATGCCAGCGAGCTTTTGCTCGTCGACATAGCGCTGCATGACGGTATTGATGCGCGCCAGCCGTTTGCTGGAAAACCCTTGCTCTTCTGGTTTTACTAGATCCATTACTTTTCTCCTGTGTGAAATTACGGTGATTGCAAAAAATAAGACTCACCTTTGCATCACAACAACATCAGACCATTTTTTCTTAGCCGTATCGCTGGCGATCCATTTAGGTAGTGTAGTCACTGCCTTGAAGCCAGCTTTGGCAAACAAATTCAGCTTGGCCGTATGGTCAGCATCAACGTACACCAAACTGCGGTCGGCTGGTGGCAGTTGTAAAGCGTCGAGCAAGCCTGGCGCGTGCTGCCAATAATTAGGATGGCAATAACAATCGACCAAGCAGGTGTCGGGCCAGAGCGGATGCCACGACCAGGCTGCCAAGCCGACGACTGCTGTCGTGGCTTGATTACATAGGGTGAGCACGGTGGGGGGCTCGTTGGCTTGTTGGTGTTCGGCTGCTTCCACCAAAACGGGCAAAAGCGCGCTTTCTGTGGAATGCCGCCCGAACAGTTGCAAACCGGCAGAGCGCACGCTGCCTGGATAGTCACCAACAAATAAAGGCACAGACGCCGACCAATGGGGCCAGGCCAATGGTTGAATTTCTAGCGGTCCCTGGGCAAAATAGGCGGCTTCAAACGCGGCTGGCGTCTTCGTGTAATAGGCCATCGTGCCGCTTTCAGCTTCGATGCCCACAAAGCCAAAACTGGCATACATCTGATAGGCCACAGATTTGTAGCCCGTGTTCAGAAAGAGCGCCTGGCCACCACGCGCCACAAAATCTTGCATCTGGATACGCATTAAACTGGAACTGGCCCCTTGTTGCCGGTCGGTTGGCTGAGTCCAGACATGCCCAAAGATCCCAACACCGGCCCGTTCGACGGTCATGATATTGGCAAAAGGTTTGCCGTCCCGATGCAATACATAAAAGAACGCATCTAAGCCACTGTCACGCTCCAGCAACTGGGCGTTCTGCCAGTTCCAGGGGTCGCCTTTATGCCAAAGCAATTCGACCAAACGCTGCGCCCAATCTAGATCGGGGCCACGCACCACTCCTGCCTCTACTTCTTCGCCACTTTTTAGCTTGATGCTGCCGAGTTGTTGATACATACCGTTTCTTTGCGATCCTTTGACTATCTATTGGTTGAGCTTACATTGACGCTATACATTGTGCGCTTTATTAGGTTGTTTTGCCATCTGGCGCGTGCACCTTGTACTCATGTCGTAATAGGCCAAACGTGCCACTGCCGTGATAAAGGCCATCATCTTCCCAAGAATACTCGCGGCGGACGCCTTCACACTGAAAGCCAATCTTCTCTAACATACGAACCGAGGCAAAATTGTCGATAATGGTATGCGCTTCGACGCGATGGAGTTGTAATTGTGTAAAGCAGAACTGGAGCATGGCGTGCACGGCTTCGGTGGCGATGCCCTGGCCCCAATACGAACGGGCTAAATCGTAGCCAATTTCGGCTCGATGATGATCACGACTCCAGTTCTGAACGCTATAGAACCCCAGCACCTTGTTTTCCTCGCGCAAGGTGACACCCCAGATGATCGATTGCTGTGCCGTATACCATTCGTGAATTTGCTCGATTAAGGCGCGCGCTTGTGCAACATCGGTCAGTGGCTCTGAGTTATATCTCTGGACTTCGGGATCGCCACGAAAGATCAAAACATCGGGCGCATCGTCCGCCACTATTTCGCGCAGGATCAAACGTTCAGTCGTCAAGATTGGAAATGTCGAAAAATCAAACATTTTTTTCCTTTCCTCTTCGCATTGTGGCTTCACCGAGCATCAAGCGTTCGTCTTAGCGCGTTCGCCACAAATTGGCGAAAACGGGCTTGCTCACCTGGCTGGGTAAACCACCCTTCAGGTCGCCAGATCGGGCGGGCCGCGGCGACTAATTCCCAGAAACCTAGATTTGCCACGGGCCGGCCCATTTGCGTCTCATAGATCTTCAGAAATTCCTCGGCAGCCGCTTCAAAGCCAGTCACCCACAAGTCCATGCGACAATAAGCCACATCCTGGCCTGGATCGCCGTAAGAAGCTTCTTCCCAATCGATCACGGCGGCAATCCGTCCTTGATCCCAGAGCAAATTGCCCCGCCAGTAGTCAATGTGCACTAGTGTCGATTGGACGCGCTGTAGGTGGGGCAATTGCTGCCACGTCGTCTGCCAGACGGCTTCTCCATCGGGATCGGCTTTCATGCGCTCTGGCATCACCCCAGAATGTAAGAACCAGGTCGCCTGCGGATCGCCGCTGCGTAAAAAAGCTTGAACTTCGTGATCGCATGGAATCCGATGGATTTGAGCCAACGTTGTCGCCATTGCCTGGATCCAGGCCGTTACGCCCGCTGGATGCTCGGTCGCGTGCCAGATCTGTCTCCCAGGCATAAAACTAGTGATGATGGCAGGTGCGCCCAAGAGAGTGCCTGTCTCATCTAAATATAACGGCGTTGGCACGGGAATCCCATGCCGTTGCAGCCAGGTGAGCGTCTGGAATTCCAAGCGCGCCTTTTGCGCGAGATCGCTACCACATTCTGCGTATCCCTTGAGCACCATCGGCACGGCCGCACCGGTGGCGGATTGCGCCTCTATCCGATAGGCGGCGTTATAATGGTCGCCACCTATCGGTAGAAGGGCCAACAGGGTGCTGGCTGGTGCTATTGTTTTGAGCAAAGTCTGAATTTTGGCTTCCGTTGGTAACAAGTCACTCACCGTCCTCGATGTTTAACTTTCTTTTTTTCCTGCTTGAGCTGGTATTGGTAGTCTGCTTGCGCCTCGCGAGCGGCTTTGATCTCCGCTTCGTGGGCAGCCTTTTGCCGCGCCCGATCTTCGCGGGTCGCTTCACGGACAGTGACTAGTGTGTCAGAATTTTCCACCAGCCGTCGACTCTCACGTTGCATGCGCTTGAAATTTAATCTGCATTGTCTGGATGCTTCTGATCGATTATCTTGCGCCGCCTGATCGAGCACTGGTTGGCTAAAGGCTAGGGTCCGATACTCTTTCAGGACCATCGCATAAACATCCGCCAGCATCGGTTCGCTGGTGCCGCAAAAGACTTCACAGACCGCGTGGCCTGCTGCGTCTTTTCTTTCAAAGATCGCCACCCACTTAGCGCCGTCAAAGAGGAGGGTCAACGTGATGTGGGTTGTTTGCACAATCATGACGAAATCTCTCTTCCAATAAACTATCTGATAACCCGACACTTTTCAGCAGGAGGAAGCGCCCTTAGGCACTACAGATTCAGGCGCCTAAGGGCGCTTCCTCCTGCTGTCAGTCGGCCATTCTAATGGTCTCGGCTAAAGTGTCTTTCTGCGCGACTAATTACCCACGGTTAACTTTTGCTGCTCTGGCAAAGGTCCAATCTCTTGGGCTTGTTCTTTTGCGTTGGCGTCTTTCTCCGCCCACGGATCGAGTTCGGCTTCCATCTCTTGGCGGAACTGCTGCGTGTAGAGCCGGTAATAATGCCCGTTCTTACGCAGCAACTCGCTGTGCGTGCCGATCTCTTCGATCTGCCCGTTGTCAAGCACGAGGATGCGGCTGGCATTGCGAATTGTCGACAAACGATGCGCAACGACAAAGCTCGTCCGCCCCGCCATGAGGGCATCCATCCCTTTTTGGATCAACGCCTCGGTCAATGTATCCACCGAACTGGTCGCCTCGTCCATGATAAAAATGTCTGGCTCGGCCAGCACCGCGCGTGCTAAGCTGAGCAACTGTTTCTGCCCAACCGACAAGCGGACGCCACCTTCACCGACTTCTTCATCGTATTGCTTTTCCAACGTTGTGATAAATTCATGCGCCCCGGCAACTGTCGCCGCACTTTCGACCTCGGCGTCCGTCGCATCCAACCGTCCATACCGGATGTTCTCGCGGATGGTGCCCGAGAAGAGATGCGGCGTCTGCAAAACCATCCCAATGCGCGATTGGATGGCATGTTGCGGCATTTGCGTGTAGTCATGATCGTTGATTGTGATCACACCATGTTTTGGTTCGAAGAAGCGACAGAGCAAGTTGACAATGGTCGATTTGCCGCTACCGGTTGCACCGACCAAGGCTATCGTCTCGCCCTGTTTCACCTTCAAGCTAAAGTTGCTGAGCACTGGTTTGTCAATTTCATCTTCATAATAGAAATCGACATGGTCAAAAATAATATCCCCACGCAGCGTGCCTGGGTCGGTCGCCTCTAGCTTATCAACAATTTCTGGCTTGGCGTCGATCAGCGAGAAGATGCGCTCGCCCGACGCAATTGCCTGTTGCATTTCGGCATAGACCCGCGCCATCTCTTGCACCGGCCAGACCATCATCAATACATAAGAGATGAAGGCTTGAATGCCACCAATACTAATGCCGCCGATTTTGGCCTGTGTCCCACTGAACCAGACAATTGCCCCGACTGCCAACGCACTGATAATCTGCACGGTCGGCAAGAAGAGCGCTGATAGCCAGGCCGCGCGATAGCTGGCTCGGTACATTTCGCCCGAAAGCCCCTTGAATTCTTCCAAATTCTTGCTTTCGCGATCCAGGGCTTTGACCACCCGCACACCAGTGATGTCTTCGTTATAGGTCCCTGTGATCTTAGAATTGAGCTTGCGCACCGTGCGATATTCAACGATGATCCGTTGCTTGAAGCGCAAGGCCACAAAGATAATGATCGGAATGATCGTCAAGACAATCAGCGCCAGGTTCACGTTGATCAGCAGCATAAAGTAGACTGATACGATAATGTTCAGGATCCCCCAGGTGCTGTCCAACATCCCCCACGTCACCAACTCTGCCACGCGATCCGAATCTGACGTTACGCGTGACATGATCCAACCAACCGGTGTGCGGTTGTAATACGATAACGACAAGCCTTGCAAGTGATTGAACATCGCACGCCGTAGATCGTAGCGCACTCGCTCACCCAGAAAGCCGGCCAGAAAGATAAAGCCGAAGACGAAGATCGATTGGATGACGATTAGCGAACCATAAACGGTGAGCAGATGGATTAGTGCATCACGATTGCGGGCGACAATGCCTTCGTCGATAATGCGCTTGCTCAAATAAGTCGAGTACGCCTCTGCAAAGGCAACCGCGCCGGTTGCCACCAAGAAGACAATCACCCACGCCCAATAGGGCTTCAATTGGGCGAGGATGCGTAGCACCGTCTGCCCGTTGAACTGGGTTGTGAATTCTTCTTCTTCGAATTCAATTTGGTCTGACATAATGTTTAGCTCCAGTAGAATGTAGGATTGTCAGTGACACGTAGCCACAAGCCTGCTGCAAACTGCTTGTCTCTAACAATCCTACTTTAGTTAACGTTGGTCACTTCTCTATGCACCGCCTGATTGAGCTCTTGTTCTAGCTCTTGCTCGATCCGCGTCTGTGCTTCGTAAATCTTCCGATAGAACCCGTCTTGCGCCAGCAACTCGGCATGTTTACCGCGTTGAACGATGCGCCCGTGGCTCATCACCAGAATTAAGTCGGCATCCATCACGGTTTGAATGCGATGGGCAATGATGAAGGTGGTGCGGTTCTTCATCAATTCCTGTAAGGCAAGCCGAATCAACGCCTCGGTCTCTGTATCCACCGATGAGGTTGAATCGTCTAGAATCAGAATGCGCGGATCCTTGAGCAGGGTGCGAGCCAACGCCACCCGTTGTTTTTGCCCACCCGAAAGCGTGATCCCCTTTTCGCCGACCAGCGTGTCATACCCTTCGGGCAATTTGGTAATGATCACATCATGGATCGCGGCGGCTTGGGCTGCATCTTCCACCTCGGCCTGCGAAACTTCCCGTTCCACACCATAGGTGATGTTATCGCGTACGTTGCGCGAAAAGAGGAAAGGCTCCTGCTCCACAATGCCGATCTGCTGGCGTAGATAGTGCCGGTTATAATCCTTCAACTCAACCCCATCCAGCAGAATGCGCCCGTCTGTGTATTCATAGAAACGCGGCAACAGATTCACCAGCGATGTCTTACCCGAACCAGTCGAACCTAACAACGCCACCCGTTGGCCTGGCTTGATCGAGAACGAGATGTTTTGCAACACCGGTTCTTCACCAGTGGTATAGACAAAGCTCACGTTGTCGAAGACAAGTTCTCCGCGCAGTTTGCCTTGCGGTTGGTAGGTCCCTTCAAGAACCGGCTCGCGATCTTGCTTGATCACTTCGCAGACCCGACCAAACGAGACTAACCCTTCGGACATGTGGACGATCAGACGCCCCAGATTACGCATCGGCCAGATGATCCAGCCGACCAGACTGGCATAGGCCAGATAGGTGCCAATCGTAATGGTGCCGTTAATCGCCATGAGCCCACCCGCTGCAAAGCCGCCAATCAGTTGCGCGCCGCAGAGCAGATCGGTGATCGGCCAGAACGTGGCGTGCATCACTAAGAGCCGCATCCCACGCGTGTACTTCTCTTTGTTGATGGTGTCAAATTTCTCTTCTTCGTAGCGCTGGCGGGCAAATGCCTTGACCACCCGCACCCCGCTTAAGTTCTCTTGCAGCGCGGTGGAAAGTTTTGATTCTGTCTCCTGATATTTCTCATAGCGCTTCCCGACTTGTTTAAAGAAGAAGTAAGAGACGCCTACGACAAACGGCACGACGATCACCGAGAGCAACGCCAGCCGCCAGTTTAGATAGAGCAGCGCCGCAAAGTTGATCAGAAAGAGGAGCAAAACGCGCCCACTTTCAATCGCCTGATCCGCAAAGAAACGGCGAATCGTGTCCACATCCGACGTAGACCTTTGCAACAAGTCGCCTGTTTGCGTTTTGTCGTGATAGGTGAACGACAAACGCTGGATGTGATCAAACAGATAGTTACGTAGCCGGACCACAACACCTTCGGCTGTACGTGCCGCCAATGTACGGCTGAGAAACGTGAAGCCACCCTGTAACAGCGCCAACCCCAAGAAGCCCACCAGAATCAGTGGCAAACCGACATTGGCTTTGCCGCCTAGATAGTCGTCAACAAAGTAACGTAACAATAAGAAGGTGACCGTATTCGCCAGCGCACCCAGGCTTAGGCTGAGCGTCGCGCCGATATAGGTTAGATGAAACCCCGTCATCAGTCGCCACAGACCGCGCAATTTGCTCTCTGTGAGGACTGACTTTAGATCAAAATCTGGTTGATTTTGATTGGATAATGAACTGTTTAACATGATAAAAAACTCCTTCGTAAAAAGTAATCAGTAAGCAGTGATGCGTGAATGGTGATGCGTGATGAGTGAGGTAAAATGACCTTCTTACCTCTCATGCTTCACTGATCACTCCTTACTCTTGACCTAGTGAGCCCTTCTTTAGCAACTGCTGGCGTGTCTCTTCGAATTTCTGTAGAAATTCGTCGATCTCCTTTGGCTCGTTGATAAAGTGGCGAAATGTATATTCGACCATGCCCGACATCTCGCGTGGCACTGTATAGTAAAACGGCATAACGGCATCATCGGCGCGCTTGACCATGTCGATGGCCTGCTGTTGCGTAGGCGTCAGACGGTCCGCCGCAATGTCTGTGCGCGCCGGTGCAAATCGTGCGGCTTGCACCATCTCGTTTTGTGCCATCAAGCCCTGCGCCTCGACCGAACTGATATGCGTCAGAAAGGCGAGCGCCGCCGGGATATGCTCAGCCCCAAGTGGCACGATGTAACCAAACGGATCAACCACCTCCGTTGTCGGTATACTGGCATCCATCACCGGAAAGCTAAAGAAACCCAACTCGGCCTGGAAGGGCAGCGGCAGTTGCCCAAATGAATATGTATCACTGAGCACCATCACGGCCTTTGCTTGATGCATCATGCCTTTATCGCCGCGTATTAGCGCGGTCATTGCGTAGAGATCCCCTATCGCCATCCGCCCTTCGATAAAATAACCTTGGTCAAAGAGGTTTTTCCAGGTTTCCATAACCCGCCGCAGTTTGGCGTCGGTATACGATTCCTTGCCAGCCAGCAGATTGCGATGGAATTCTGCCCCGTTCAACCGTAAATCCAGATATTCAAACCAATAATTTCCCGTATATTCGCTGCCACTAATCGCCAGCGGAGTCTCGCCATGACTTTGCAAGGTTGCGCAGACGGTCAAAAACTCCTGCCAGGTTTTGGGTGGCGTCAAATTATACTGGGCAAAAATTTGTTTGTTGTAATAGATCGCCTCCCAGCCAAACCCGATCGGTAAGTAATATTGTTTGCCATCACGCACGCTCAACTTTTGGATGCTGGCCGGCACCGTATCGAGCAAGCCGGTCTGGGTCCAGATTTCCGTCAAATCGGCGACCTGGTTCTTCTGGATCGCAACGTTTAGCTCATACCCGGCATCCATATTCAGGATGTCCGGTGCTGGTGGTTTGCCTAGATAATAATCGAGCCCAGCATTGACGGATTCGCGCTTGAACTCGATCTGCGGATAAGTTTCTCGGAACTGTTTGACTAATATCTGTTCCACCTGGCTGTTTAGATCCCAGGTGGCCCAGCGCACCGTGGCCGATTGGACGACGGCTGGTTTGGCTGGTTGTTCTTCTGCACCACACTGCGTGGTCAGCAATGAAAACAGTAACAACAAAGATACAAGGCGGGCCCTGCGCTCTGTGGGAATCATCGTTCCTCCTTTGGCACAACCAAATGCTATAACAGTGGCCCCTCTGTAGAATTTTGCGAACATCCGTTGAGGGATTACGGATGTTCGCTGAATAGAACGGAAATAAGCAACAAAAAAGACGTAAAGCATTGGAGATAACCCCAACACCTACGTCTTCACGTTTGTACAATAGTCAGCGCACCAAAAGCGCTGATTGGCACAAAACAAAAAGCCGCAGGCATCAGAGTGATGCGCTGCGGCTTAGAATTTCAAGCCATCACGGGGTTTTACCCGCTAGCAGACGCACCTGTCCCTATTTCGACCCATAGCAAAGCTCGGCCCAACGGGAATTCCTGTTAGGCTGATAATTGCGATACGATCAGTATAGCTATTCATTCGGCGCGTCTCCTTTCAAAATTTATGACACAAGCTGTTGCTGGTGTCATATGTTTGCCAACTGTAGCACAGACTACTTTAACTTGTCAAACAAACATGTACGCAAAATTACAATTATTTATCTGAGATTAAGGACTGGCTTTGCTTGGGCTAGATAGCTCAGGTTACGCAGACAATTTGGAAAGTGGTTGACCAAAGCACACAGAACAATAACAAATGAGCAAACTTGTTTTTCCTCCGCGTGCTCTGTGTCTTCTCTATAACCGCTGTGTAACGCTTATCCTGTATAACATAAGTAGATAATTTGGCCAGTGTCGTCTGTGCACAGGCCGCTGTGTTAGCGCAGCAGAAATAGTACGGCCACTTGATGACCTGTACGGGTCATCAAGTGGCCGTAAGAAACAAGATAAAAGGGTAATTTCTACTGCTGTCGGAAGCGCTTGCGTCCTGGCGGCACTAGTTTTTTGCCGCGTGGCGGCTTGTTCATCATTGGCTTCTTGCGCCCCGATGTTTTTTCATCATTGGGGGTCGCCAGCCGAATCTTGGCGTCGTGACCGCGGATGGCGGCGTTGGCCATGCCATCAAGCACCTGTCGAACATAACGCGCTGGGATGTCAACCAATGTAGAGTAGTCAAAAATGTCAATCGCACCGATCACGTTGCCTGGTATGCCCGATTCGTTGGCGATGGCGCCCACAATGTCGGTGGGGCGGACACCGCTGTCGCGGCCTGTTTCGATAAACAAGCGCACCATGCCGGTGTTGCCGTTCTGCGTCACTTCATCGGGCACAGGCACCGAGACCACTTCTAGTGATTTATCACCTTGGGCCAGGCGAGCAGCGGCGGCGGCAATCTCGGCCATCTCGTGGCCACTTTCCATCGCAATCTCACTGACTAGTGATAAGTAGAGATCGAGTTCGCCCGCTTCCACGGTTTTCAAAATCCGTTCTTTGAAGAGCGTAATGCGCCGTGCTGCAATATCGGCCTTGGTGGGGGCTTTGATTGGTTCGATTTTTTGGCGGGTATAACGCTCGATGTCGCGCAGCATACGTTGTTCGCGCGGGGTTACAAAGAGAATGGCCTTGCCGGCGCGTCCGGCGCGGCCTGTGCGCCCGATGCGATGGATGTAGGATTCACTGTCGTAGGGCGCATCATAATTGACGACCAGTGTAATCCGTTCGACATCCCAGCCACGTGCGGCCACATCGGTGGCGACGACAATTTCTACCTGACCGCTACGCAAACGGCGGATCACACTTTCGCGTTGCGCTTGGTTCATATCACCGTGCATCGCTTCCGCCGCATAACCGCGTGCTTGAAGCTTCTCGGCCAGTTCCCCAGCGCCAATCTTGGTGCGAGCAAAGATCAGCACCGCTTCGCCAGATACAGTTTCACTTTCCAACAAATGGGTCAGCGCGTCAAGCTTCTGTTGCTCGGTCACAATCATGTAGCGCTGCTCAATCGTCGGTACAGTCAGGGTCTTTTGCTTAATTTCAACCATCACGGGGTCAGTGAGGTAGTTGTCGGCAATCCGGCGAATTTCCTCGGGCATCGTGGCCGAGAAGAGGGCAATTTGTAATTCGCTGGGGGCTTGATCCAAGATCCACTCAACATCTTCGAGAAAGCCCATGCGCAGCATTTCGTCCGCTTCATCCAGCACCACCGTTTTGAGCTTACTAAAACTCAACGTGCCCCGGCGTAGATGATCCATGACGCGTCCCGGTGTGCCCACAACGACGTGAACGCCGCTTTGCAACTTGCCAAGTTGTTTTTGGATCGGCTGACCACCGTAGATTGGCAGTACACGCACTTGGCCCAAATGCTTGCTATAGGTGTGAAAAGCCTCAGCGACCTGAATGCTCAGCTCGCGGGTCGGCGTTAAGATCAGCGCTTGCACAGCGTTGCGACCAAGATCGAGCTTTTGGAGGATGGGCAAGGCAAAGGCGGCGGTCTTGCCCGTGCCCGTTTGGGCCTGCCCAATTACGTTACGACCAGCTAGCAGGAGTGGAATAGTTTTGAGCTGGATAGGCGTTGGCGCTTCGTAGCCAACTTCGTCGACGGCGCGCATCAACGGCTTGCTCAAATGAAATAATTCGAAGCTGTCCACCGCTGGTTCAATTTTCTGTTCTTCAGTCATACTCTTCTCGATCACCGGTTATATGAATGCTACGGTTATATTAGTGCTGCGCGTAAAAATCAAGAGTATCAGTATACCTTAACTCTGTCAAATTCCCTAAGTTTAGGAGAGCCACGCGATTTCAAATGTGGGGCTGAGTTGATTGGCGTAATTGTGTGGGGAGAATATTGGTGGCTGATATGTTGTAGGTCATCGCTTTCAGCGTGCCAGAGGTGGTATATCCCACATGATAAGGTTATGACAAATCGTCACGCTATAAGCGATGACCTACGGCTACACCCACATCGGGTGGTGATTGACCTTGAGATTAGAATAGTCGCCCTGAAAAAATTAAAAAACCAAAGCAGATCAGATGGAAGGTTACTAAAATGCTTGCCGCTTGCCACATGATGCCGTCGCTTCCAATTTTATGTTGTTTGTTCCAACGGCTGTACCACTCATAACTGACAAACCAAATGGCGTGATAAAGACCGTATAAAATATAGGGCAATTCTGGGCCGTGCCAAAGCCCCATGAGTCCAAAGAGCAAAAAAGCGCCAAGATAGGCGCTCGTATATTTGTTTTTGAACCAACGACCTTTGGCCGCAGCGATGAGAAAGCGCATATACACATGGTCGCGGAACCAGGTAGAAAGACTAATATGCCAACGATTCCAGAAATCTTTGACATTGCGCGCCAGGAAAGGCCGATTGAAGTTCTCTGGTGTGTGAATGCCAAAAAGATAACTAAACCCAATCGCAAACGCGCTATAACCAGCGAAATCAAAAAAGAGATAAAAACTATAGCCATACATATAGGATAGGGTCGGGAGCAACCCGGTGGTACTGCCGATTGGGGCTAACCAGTAGCGTTTGATTAAGACGGCCAGAATTAACTTGTAGAGAAAGCCTCTAAAGATGCGCTCAACGGCGCGATCCAGGTCTTGGAGAAATTCTTCACGCGTCCGTGTATGTTGCCAGTCTTGGATAAAGCGCCGATAACGGTCGACTGGCCCGGCCGAGAGCGTGGGAAAGCAAAAAAGATAGGTTAGGTATGGCGCGGTGGGCAGCGTTTTGATCAACCCATCTTGAATGCCAAAAAGCACATCAAGGCTGCGAAAGGTGGCATACGAAATGCCCAGGAATCCCCACAAGGTGGTTGGGGCAAATAGTGGTGTGAATTTGCTGATCATCAGGGGCGTAAGCGCTAAGAGCAGCACACCGGGAAAGAGCCACTGTCGCTTAGTGTGTTGGCGCAGGCGTAGAAGATTATAAGCGAGGAGCCACTGCCATATTCCATAAGCAACGACCAACCAGATTGCCGGCAAAGCGAAAGTCGGGAGAACAGGAGTTGCATCACTGTAGAGCACGACAAGCACAAGGCTAGTGACAATCAGCAGCCAATATTGCACCCGTCGCCCGCACCAACCCAAGATCAAGGTGGGAATGAGCGGATAGAGCATTAAGCCGAAATAGGTAAAATCAACATAGGGCGTCATAACCAAGTTTCAGCGAGTTGGCGGCGATCAATCTTGCCATTGATCGTCAGGGGAAAGGTAGTTAGAAAATAGAATTTGCGTGGGAGCATGTAGCTGGGCAAATGGTCGGCCAAACGATTGCGCAGTGCGAGCGAACGTTCAAAGTCAGAATCGTCAGGTGACCCGTTCAAGGCTTCCTCATTCAGGATGACAAAGGCTGCTAATGCTTCCACTTTGTCTTGTTTTAAGATCGGCAGTACAACTGCCCCGCGCACCTGAACTAGCCCGCAGAGATGGGACTCGATATCACCCAATTCGATGCGATAGCCGTGTAATTTCACTTGGTTGTCCGCCCGCCCCTGAAAGAAGAGGAGGTCATCCTGAACATAACCAATATCACCCGTGTGATAGGCCCGCTCACCCTGATAATCGAAAAAGACGCGCTGCGTTAAATCTGGCCGCTTCAGATAGCCAGGACTGACGTTTGGCCCAACAATCACAATCTCTCCTTGTTCACTCGGCTTAACCGTTTGCCCGCTTTGATCGAGAATTAAAATCTGGACATCAGGTTTGGAATGGCCAACTGGCAACATCGAGTATCGATTGAGGATGGTTCGATCGATCTGGATTGAAGTCGTGGCCACGGTCGCCTCAGTGGGGCCATATGTATTCCACACTTGCGCCGTTGGGAAGCGATCTAGCAACTGCGCCGCTATTTCTGGCGGCAAAGTCTCGCCACAGAATAAAAAGCGCTGCACCTGCGGCAACATAACGGCGCTAAAGCTTTTTTCGACCAGGCACATTTGCGCAAACGAAGGTGTGGAAACCCAGGTTGTTACGCCGGAGGTTGCCAGTGCTTGATAGAGGTGTTTCGGACTGGCGATTTGCCTGGCTGTGAGGCTAAACAGCGTTCCGCCGGTCACCAGTGCCAGATAGAGATCCATCACCGAGAGGTCGAAAGAGAATGGGGCTTGATTTAGAAAAATCTCACCTTCCTTAAAGCGCTGCTCATTCACCATCCAATCGACAAAACTGGTCAGACAGGCCAGGGTAATCACGACGCCTTTCGGTTCTCCCGTGCTGCCAGAGGTAAAAATGATGTAATACGGCTCGAGCGGCGTAACGCGGCGTGTGGGTGCTGGCCGCGATAGTTTGACGATTTCCGCGATGTGCTCTGGGGTTAGAACAAGCCGGACGCCGGCTGTGTCCGAGATTCGTGCAATACGTTGGGCGGGCAGGGCTGTGTCGAGGGGAATATAAGGGTGGGCGGCTTTGACGCACCCCAAGAAAGCAACTAGCATTTCCGGTTGCTTATGGCCCAAAACTATTACAGGCGCGCCGTCATCTGGCAACCATTGCGCCAACTGGCCAGCTAAACTATCGGATTGCCGGCACAATTCTCCATAGGTCAACGCACCATGTTCGCTGATATGGGCTGGCCGGTCGGGTGCGATCTGGCCCCAAAGATCAATCTGTTTAAGGATGTCCATTTTTAGACTACCAATTATGCTGGAAAACAAATATACGGCCTAGAATCCCTGATAGATCGCTTGTGGCGAGGAAAAATTACCTTGCCCATAAAGCCAGATCAACCCTAGAATGATCAGCACATAGTAGAGTGTGCGCAGTATATTGCTTGCCCAAACATTAGTGACCCAAAACTTTGAGCAGCTCATTATGATAGAAAGCATCCAAGACTTGGTCATAGTGGGCCCATCCTTCCCTACTCAAGTGATCGTAGAAATCATTCATGAAATAGAGGTTGTATTCCTGATCCTCAAAGGCGACAACCGGAATGCCATAACGGTCGCCAAATTCGTGTAGCTTTTGGTAGTAAAGCGCTCGCGTGGCCGGCGAATTACCTTCATAGTCTTTAAACATACCTTTCATTGGTACACTGACAATGAGGTTATCCGCGTCTAGTTCTTTTGCCTCGCTTAATAACAGATCCAAATCTTTCCATCCATTGGCATCGTGGATCGCTTCTGTCAGCTTTTCGTCTGACCATCGATTTTTGCGTCCCGGAATTTCTGCTTGATGTCTGTGCCAAAAATCGTTCTCAAAGCCAAAAGGATTATTATCGGCTAACTGGGCTGCTTGTTGGCGTAACGTAGCAATCTTCGCTGGCCAGTCGATGCCCTGCGAGTTTTTTTGCACCGTTGGGGTAAGCGCTTGTTTTTGAAGCATGGCAAGCACGGCCCAATGATTTTGAAGATGCTGCACCGCTAGTTGAAGCCTGCCCAATGGAAACACGGCATAATAGAGAATGCGGTGCAGCGAAGAAGCACTGACCAACTGTTGGAGGGCGAAACGCAAGATGGGATCAGACCGTAAAGTCCTGGGATATTGGAGCATACGGTGGGCAAATCTTTGCTTGAGTGGCAGGCTGAGGTGCGTGCTAAAAGCAAGTTCATTGGCGTTCAGGTCAGAGAAGTTCGCCGCATAAGAAGGTTTGCTCGTGCTGAAATATAAGGGTGTCAACGAAATGACAATTTTTTTGTGCTGCGCGGCGCCATCGCTTGCTGCCAGCATGAGGGCTAGCGAGAGAGGACCCATCTCGGCCCAACCAATCGGGCAAATCATAAAGCCAGTGGGATAGGTGGACAACAGATCGAGGCCGACCTGCGAGGCGCCGAAGTGAAGTTCTGAGCTGCCATATACCGATAAGAGATCCGGCTGACGCAATGCTGCCTTTTGGAGCGCGCCGCCTACCGCTTTTTCTGATAACCAGAGTGGCGCCAGGGCATGAATATAGCGATTCTCGGTCCATTGTGCATAGAGGGTAAAGCCAACCAGCAAGCCCAGCACTAAACCAAACGCCGTCAGACCTGAAATCAGGTGGGGTATTTTCATTAGCTTACTTTACGTTGGAGCGCAGCAACGATTGCGCGCGGGGTGGCCCATTCTTCCCGCTCAAATTCCGCGGGCGAAATGTCGATACCCAATTGTTCAGAAAATGCTACAATCAATTCGACCGTTTTGAGCGAATCTAAAATACCTGTCTCGTATAGCTGTAGATCGAGATCCTGTTTAACCTGGCTCACTTCTGTAATTTGAGCCAGCATAGCCAATACCTTTTCTTTGGTTGGCATGAAGGTCACCCTCTATTCTTTTATTTGGCAGTTTGGCACCATCCTAACACAATTTTATGCTCTAGCCAACGGCCAAAAGACGTACTTTGTTCCGTGAAAGTGTAAGCTAAGAAAGCCGAGCTACGTGGCACTGATCAAAGCTAAGGGGCCATTCTTGCTGAACCGATTTATAGGAAGGGTGAAGATGTTGCGGTGGGTCTTTCTAAGAAGTTCTGTGACTTACGCATGTACCGCAGGAATTAAGCATACGGGATTAAGGATACGGCTAATTCCTGCGGTACATGCGTTAATAAAGTTTGAAAAATCGTTCCACTCCAGCGGCCAGCGACAACGGTTCTTCTAGGAACCAGCGCTCATAGATCCGCAGAAAGGGTACGATCTGCGAAGAAGCTGTTGCTATCTCACGCAGCATGAGGCGACCCATGGGGCCAGTTTCTTTCAAGTAGCCGGTGGTATGAAACCGTTGTACGGTCAAATTAACATCGTAGGGAACGGCTTGGTGATGAATCGACCAACGATTGGCGTGTTGCTCCAAGATCAGGTATTGGGCTGTTGCCTGATTTTCATCGAGCGCCCAGCCAACAGAGCCTGTGGTGATAATCGTGCGGTCACCCCACAGGCGCACCTGGCACCAATGTTCATGCCCGCGCACGATGTAGCGTTCTAGGCTGTTGGGGAACATCTCTGGCAGTTCGGCTTCTGGCGTATAGGCGGCGATCAGGTCATTATCGCGGCGTAGGGAAGCATGGACAATGAGTAGATCGGGGGCTGCTGGCGGGCGTATGGCAAATGGCAATTTGCGGAACGAATGCCGTTCTGCGTCCGTGAATTGGGCCGCAGTCCATTGCACGGGGGCAAAACGTTCGGTCTGCCACACGGCTGGTGCATGGGGCAGACCGAAGTCAAAGATATAACGTTCATGATTGCCGCGCAAGATCAGGCAAGGAACCGTTTGCGCCAGTTGCCAACAGAGCGCAGAGTCGGGCGCACCATTGATCAAGTCACCGGCAATCACCAACTGGTCTACCTTTTGTTGGTGCACATGCTGCAACACGGCTTCAAAGGCGGGCAAATTGCCATGAATATCCGCTAGAATCGCAATTCGCATACCGCGTTCACCGGTGCTCAGCTCAGTTGGTAAATTGTGCCATATTTGTTGCGTAAATAGTCGATATAAGGGTTGAGGCTCAGTGGCCCACCGGTGACTCGGTGCAGCAATTCGGTGGTGGTAAATTTGCTGCCATGTTGGTAGATGTTCTCACGCAACCAGGTGTGTAACGTTGAAAATTGTCCGTGGGTAATTTCACCAGGGATCCCTGGGTGGGCTTGCAAGGCCGCCGCATAGAATTGTGAGGCCATAATATTGCCCAACGTATAGCCTTGAAAGGCGCCGCCAATCAGGCCCCCGTACCAATGGACATCTTGCAAGACCCCATCGCGATTGTCTGGCGCCATAATACCCAAACTGGTTGAGTATTGTTCCTGCCAAGCATCCGGCAAGTCGGCGATGGCTAACTTACCTTCCAATAGTGCCAATTCCAGATCAAACCGAATAATGACATGTAAATTATAAGTGACTTCGTCTGCATCTGTGCGAATCAACGAGCGCTCGACTTGGTTGATCGCCCGATAGAAGGTTTCTAGTGGCACCTCGCGCAGTTGAGCTGGAAAAATCGTTTGGAGTTTGGGGTAATAATATTGCCAAAAGCCTAGACTGCGCCCCACAATATTTTCCCATAAGCGAGATTGGCTCTCATGCACGCCGGATGAGGTCCCCTCGGCCAAGGGGGTGCCTTCATATTGGGGTGAGATGCCCTGCTCATAAAGCGCATGACCAGATTCGTGCATGGTGCTAAATAGGGCATCACCGAGATCGTGTTCATTGACACGGGTTGTGATGCGGACATCGCCCAGTGAAAATTTGGTCATAAATGGATGGTGCGTTTTATCTTGGCGACCCCGTTGGAAATCATAGCCAAACTTTTTGATCGCTGCGATGCCAGCGGCTAGCTGATCCGCTTCTGGGAAGAATTGATGGAGAAAACGCGTGTCCACGGGTGATTGCTCGCCGATCGCCTTGACCAGTGGCGTCAAGGCCGCGCGCAGCTCGGCAAAGAGTGGACGAATTGTCGATACCTTCATCCCATAATCCACCTGATCGATCAGCGGATCGGCAATATGTTCATAGCCAGGAAAGAAATTAGCAAAGCGACGACTTAACTCTAACGTTTTTTCTAAAAAAGGCTGGACCACCGCAAAGTCGTTGGCGGGGCGTGCCGTCGTCCAGATTTCATAGAGGGCGGCTGTATGGCTAGCTATTTCGGACACAAAGTCTGAAGGAACTTTGGTCGCATTTTCATAATTCCGCCGCGTCAAGCGGATCAGCGCCGCGTCATCGGCATCGTAGGGTAGATTTTCTGCATAAGGATTCAGATCGTCTAGCAATTTGCCAACGGCGGGATCGGTAAATTTTTCATGGGCCAGCCGTTGCAGCGTCGCTAACTGGCGGCCACGTGCCGCACCACCACCCGGCGGCATATAGGTCGTTTGATCCCAGTTTAATAGCGCCGCCGCCGATGCCAAGTCATTAATTTCGTGTAAACGCTTGAATAAATCGGTGCGTTTTGTGTCAATGTTGTTCGTCTTCGTGTTCTCTGTCACAATATTTTTCCTGTCTTTGTGATAATCTGACCTCGATTGCAGCGATGCGGGCGTTCAGATTCAGCACTGTTTGCCATTGACACCAGACCGTGATCAGCCCCTGTTAGTCAAGTAAGTATATCATAGGCATTAAAACTTGCGATAATTTAACCTTTTTCTCGTTAGCTGTAAAATCGATTCTGCACAGTCTTTTTCCTAGAAATCCATATGTTACAATGTTCACAAGCCAAACTTATCTTTGGCAATATGGGGTATCAAGCGGTATAATAGATCAAATTAGTTAGGATATTTAATGAATTGGGGATTGCAGCATATTAATTCAGCATAGTAATTAACGTGCTGCCAGGATTGGGGAGGAAATAATGAGTGAAAATGCAGAAATGACCGCTACGGGTACAGAGGTAGCTGCTGATGCAGTTGCAACACCTAGCGAAACACCTGTGAACGCAGCACCCGCCATGACAGCTGAGCCAACCGCTCAGGCGTCGAGCGAAAATAGTGAAGTGAGTAGTGAAAATGCCGAAATGACCGCTACGGGGACAGAGGAAACTGCTGTTGAAACCCCCGATAGTGGCTTTGATGCTGCTGGTAATCAAGATGGCGGCGAATACGGCGATGATGAAAGCGATGAATCTAAACGCGTTGTACGCATGCTCAGCGTCGGTCAGCCGGTAAAGGGTATGGTAAAGCGGGTTTCCGATTTTGGCGCTTTTGTCGACATTGGTGTGGGCCGCGATGGTTTGGTGCACATCTCTGAATTGTCTGTCAAGCGAATTGGCAAAGTAAGTGATCTGCTCAAAGTGGGCCAAGAAGTCACTTTGTGGATCAAAAAATTGGATCGCGAACGCAATCGCATTAGCCTGACTATGATTGAGCCAGGCACAAAAACGATGCGCGATCTCGAAAAGGGTGATATTGTCCAAGGCACCGTCACCCGTTTGATGCCTTATGGCGCATTCGTTGATTTAGGGGTTGGTCGTGACGCTTTGCTCCATGTCCGTGAAATGGGTGAGCGCTTTGTCGCTCGACCCGAAGATGTGGTGACAGTGGGTGAGGTGATCGAGACTCGTATTATCGAGATCAGCCGCCGGCGCAGTCGCATTGATCTGAGTATGAAGGGTTTACGCCCAGAGCCAGAGCCAGAACCGACACCCACGCCGGAACCCCAGGTTGCCAATGAACCAGCAGCCCAAGAACCGGTAAACGAAGATCAATTTGCCGATGTGGAAGTGCTTTCACCAATCGAATTGGCCTTTAAGCTGGCGATGGAAGCCAGTGGCAAGACGATTAATATGAAGCAAGATAAGCCCACCAAGCGCAATACCAACAGCCGCAGCCGAGCGCGCGCAATGCAAGAAGAGATTATTTCGCGCACGCTAGGGTCAAAGTAAGCGTCTGGATCGCATAACGTGATAATATAAAAGCGCCGCAAGAATTTTCTTGCGGCGCTTTTTTTATTTCCGAGAAATTAGCGGAGTGTCGTACCCCGTTGGCTAAAGCTCGGCACACCATGAAGCCAGGGCTCCTGATCGGTCATCCCCTAAAAACTGGAGACGTTTAAGTAGGCCAGTACAGCTAACGTGATGTTGTAGACTGCGTGTACGATCATCGATGTGCTGGTATTGGCGCGATTGCGCACAAGCCCTAAAACTAACCCCAAGAGAAAAACAACCAATGTAGAGAGGCTGAGACCATAGGTGCTATGCAGCAGCGCAAAAACCACGGCTGTCAGTTCCAGACCAAAACGTGGCTGCACCGCGCCGCGCAATAAGGTCTCTTCGCCCAAGGCGGCCGCCACACCAATGGTCAAGATCCCCACCAGGGTGCGCGATAGAGGCCCCAACAGCTGTTCGGTTAATTTTTCTACATTCGGATCAAAGCCAATTTGAAACAGGCTACTAACCCGCTCCAGCAACATGACAACTGGCACAAGCAATAAGCCCAGGACAACGCCGAAGAGGACCTGGCGCCAACTGGGTTTGACGATGCCCAGCCGTTGCAATGCGCTGGCCCAATCGCGGCGTATCAGCCAGCCAACACCGACAATCGCCAGCAGCGCGGTCAAAATTTGTTGAGCCCAGAGGCTGGCCAGGGTGACGGCGGGCTGGCCACCTGCCGTCTGCTGCTCGATGGTCGTGGCCAGGTTGCCGAGACCCGTGCCCAACGTGATCATTAAGTTGATTACCACGAGCATGATATAGGCCAGGGCAACGGCATGGACAGGGCTGGCCGCGTCGATAGGCAGGACGTGGGCCAAAAGTCGCCGCACCGCAGGGATCAACAAAACCATACCGAGCAGGGCTGGCAGCCAGATGCCCGTGCCATAGACCGCAAAGCCACCAATGAGCTGCACGGGGTCGACGCCTGGCGCAAAAAACGTGCTAGACTGTTGGGCCAAACTTGGATCTTGGATGAGACGAATCGCGATCTGTTGCAGCAACAGCCCACCGACGAGTAGGGTGCCATAGAGCAAAATTAGCATCCCGTAACTTATAACGACGAAGCTTCGATAAGGCTCATTGCTTTGCCGGCGCTTTTCTGCGAGATTGGCTATCATAATAATTAGCCCTAACAAACCAAACAGAATCAGTGTACTGATGATTTCCACTATTGTATACTCCGTTTTGTAGGTCACTGCCGGATGCTCTATTGCTGCCATTGCAACAGAGCTAGTTGACAGAACGCTTTGGTGGGCCCATACACAAGGCCCAAGTTGCAAGTCTAATGCTTCTTCGCATGGGCTGCAAACCGGCGCATAGGCTAGTGCTTTTACAACTTATGTCTGATTATTTCTGAGGCCTTTGTACGTTGTATCAGGCTAAATTCGCCAGTGGCGCTTAATCTGCCATTAACATTCCTATGATAAAAAATTATGCCACATCTAGATGCGTAATTTACCCATAGACAACGCTCTATAAAATGATTACAATAGGTCCTAATTCCCCGCTCACGCTCAGTGGCGCGGCTATTACGACCTATTTTCAAATTCATCCTGTACACCGAGAAGGATGTTCGTATGTCAAGCAGAACCTCAACCAACCATAAAAAGACCATCCGCAAACTGTCTGTACCTGCGCCCAGTGAAAATGGCCTGGGCGCCGATTCCGTGATCCTGCCTATGGAGCGCACCTATCTGCCGGATGCCGATCTCACGAACCTTTCCCTAGAAGAGCTAAGTACTTCACCGCAGGTCTATAATTCAGAATTAAACTGGCTTGATTTTAACTGGCGCGTTTTTCATGAAGCGCTGGACAGTCGAACACCGCTCCTCGAACGTTTGAAATTCTTGGCCATTACGGCGAGCAATTTGGATGAATTTTTTCGCAAACGTGTGGGCGGGCTCAAACGCCAAAAGGCCGCAGGCATCGCGAATTTAACTTTGCGGGGTTGGACGCCCGATGTTCAACTGCAACTGATTGCCCGCGCCGTGCGCCCGATGATTGAGGCGCAGAGCCGCTGTTTGCAAGAAGATATTTTACCGGCCCTGGCCGAATATGATGTACGCATTTTTAACTACACAGATCTGGACGCCCAGCAACAAAAGCGCCTGCAACGTTATTATGAAACCGAAGTGTATCCGATTTTGACGCCACTGGCGGTTGATCCGGGCCATCCTTTCCCCTTCATCAGTGATATGAGTCTGAGTTTGGGGGTGCTGCTGCATGACCCAATCACCGGCGAAAACCAATTCGCACGCGTCAAAGTGCCGGCCAACCGGCCACGTTGGGTGCCGCTCGAAAACCCGCAACATTTTGTCCCGCTCGAACAGATTATGATCCATCACCTCGACACGCTTTTCCAGGGGATGGACCTGATCGCGGCTTATCCCTTCCGCGTGACGCGTAACGCGGATATTGCGCGCAATGAAGAAGAGGCCGAAGATCTGCTGGAATTGATCAGCGAAGAATTGCGTGAACGCCGTTTCGCACCTGTCGTGCGTTTAGAAGTGGCCGCTTCGATGCCAGAAAACATCTTGACCATGTTGCGCGATGAGATGGAATTAGATGTGACAGACGTTTATCTCGTCGATGGTCTGCTGCGCCTAACCGATCTGTTCCCGCTGGCTGATATGAATTTGCCACACTTGAAATATGAACCGTGGACGCCTGTGACGCCGGTGCGTTTGGTGGGCATTGACAGCAATTCGCGCCCTAACGAAATTTTCTCCTTGATCCGTCAAGGTGATCTGCTGGTTCATCACCCGTATCACAGCTTTGCCGCCAGCACACAAAATTTTATTGAAACGGCGGCACGTGATCCGCAGGTACTGGCGATCAAACAGACGCTCTACCGCACGAGCGCCGATTCACCCATTGTGCGGGCGTTGATCCAGGCGGCTGAACAGGGCAAACAGGTGGCGGTGCTTGTAGAAGTGAAGGCGCGTTTTGATGAAGCACAAAACATTGAATGGGCGCGCTTGCTCGAAGACGCGGGCTGTCATGTCGCCTATGGCTTGGTAGGGTTAAAGACCCACTCTAAACTCTCTTTGGTGATCCGTGAAGAAGAGGATGGCTTGCGCGCCTATTTTCATGTAGGTACTGGCAACTATAACCCCAAAACGGCGGGGCTTTATACGGACTTAGGCCTTTTTAGTTGTGATCCTGCTATTGCAGCTGATCTGATGGATCTGTTCAATTATCTCACTGGTTACAGCCGGCAGGATGTCTACCGCAAATTATTGGTGGCGCCGGTCACTATGCGCCAATCTTTCCTCGACATGATTGATGTAGAAATCGGGCATGCGATGGCTGGGCGACCCGCCCGCATCATGGCCAAAATGAATGGCCTAGAAGATCCTGTCCTCGTGCGCAAACTCTACGAAGCCAGCCAGGCCGGCGTCTCGATCGATTTGAATATCCGGGGTGTCTGTCGTCTGCGGCCGGGGTTGCCCGGGATTAGCGAGAATATTCGTGTGCTCAGTATTATCGGGCGCTTTTTGGAGCATTCACGCATCTTCTATTTCGCAAATGGGGGGGATGCGCGCTACTTTATTGGCAGCGCCGACTGGATGCGGCGTAATCTGACCAACCGCGTAGAGGCCATTGTTCCCATTGAGGACCCGCATTTACGCGAACAGCTTGATCTCGTCCTCCAGGCGTCGCTCAATGACTACCGCCAAGGCTGGGAGATGTTACCTGATGGGCGTTATCGCCAACGCCAGCCTAGTGAAAGTCCTACTCTCGGCTCAGGTGAACGGGGTCTTCATGATACCTTAATGCTCTACACGCGCACGCTGAGTACACAACTGCCAGATAATTTGTAGTTTGTTATCCAGAGGATTGACCGACCTGGCGTCTGCTGGCTTTACTGCAACCTTCAGTTAGATGGCACACGCTTTGGCTTGAGAAGTGGTTTTAGGAGTAGCCACAGGACAACGGCAATGACGACAACACCCAATAACCACGGCCCCAGCGCACCGATCAATTGACTGATATATTCTAGTTGATCACCAAAAATAAAACCTAGATAAACCATCGCCGATACATAAATGGCTTCGCCAATCACCACCGCTAAAAAGAAGGTGTAGACAGAATAGTCCATCATGCCACATGTCCAATTACACGGAGCTCCCAGCGGTGTAATCAGCCAGCGACTGAAGAAGACTGCCCACCAGCCCCATCGTTGGGTCGAATCCACCGCTCGTTCAATGCTGGCCTCCCCGCCAATCAAGCGCGCCATCCGCCGGATTAGGGGGCGACCACCCCAGCGCCCGATCATATACCCCAGATGGTCACCCAGCACTGCGGCCATCAGGCAGATCACCAGCACCCACGTCATTGAAAGTAACTCTTGTTGCACCAGCGCACCCGCGGTCAAGACCACGAGCGTTGCTGGCAAGGGTAGACCAGCCGAGGCCGTCAACACAATTAGAAAAATCAATGGCAAACCGTAGACGACCAAAGAACTTAATAACAGATCGCTTAGATCAGATAGCATAACCCCATCCTTTTCCCGAATGCCTGCTTCGGGGTTGGCGTGGGTATGGGGGTAGGTGGCGGTGGTGGGCCGCCGGGTGGCCGGGGATAGGTATCAACAAACTTCTGTACCTGCTCCACCAAGATATGCGGCATTAAGCCTTTTTCGCGCGCCAACCGATCCAGTGGGCGTCGATCGGGGCGCTCTGGCTGCACATCTAAGGCTTGATAAAGTTCTTCCGGCGGGATGTGGAATTGACGGGCAACCCGCGGAATTGTCATCCAGGGCCGCACAATCGGTTGGGTGCCTTCGCGCCACCGGACTATAACGCGATAGGCGCGTAGGCCAAAAAATATCACAAAGAACAGGCCAAACCCCAGCGTAATGAAGATCAGCAGGCGGCGGTGACGGTCAATAAAAGAGGGTGGCGACCCATTTGTCTCGTCGGTTGGTACACTCATCAGACTCCGTTTGGTTGGAAAAAATTATTGTAGTGCCTTCGTGTGCACCATGCGTATTCGTAAAACCTGAGGCTAGTCTAGGCCAGCAGGCGCAATGAAGTTGATGCGTGCCAGCGCAAGCTTTACAAAGGATAGCGCGTACAAAGCGCCACAAGCTTTGTGGCGCTTTGTACGCGCTTATGCGGAAGCCGTTTCAGCAAAGGCTAACAGAGCTAGCCGAGAATATCGGTGACCGCAGCCTTTTCCTCTTCCAATTCGGTGCTGGTGACGGCTAGCATCTGGCGGTCATAATCGCTCAACGTTAGCCCTTCCACGACACTGATTTTGCCATTCTGCACGGTGACAGGATAGCCAAAAATAACGCCTTCTGGGGCGCCATACGCGCCTGTGCTAGGAATGGCCATGCTAATCCAATCCCCTGGTGTCGTGCCACGATGCCAGGTTTGCACATGGTTGATGGCCGCATTGGCGGCACTGGCCGCGCTACTTTGCCCGCGCGCTTCGATGATGGCCGCGCCACGTTTTTGTACGGTTGAAATAAACGTCTCCTTGATCCACGCGTCGTCATTAATCACCTGGACCGCGGGCTTGCCTTCAATTTCAGCATGATACGCATCTGGGTATTGGGTGGCGCTGTGATTACCCCAAATCGTCACTTTTTTGACGGCGGTGACTGGCACATTGGCTTTTTGGGCTAATTGGCTGACGGCGCGATTGTGGTCCAGGCGGGTCATGGCGGTGAAACGTTCGGCTGGAATATCTGGGGCATTGCGTTGCGCAATTAAACAGTTGGTGTTGGCTGGATTGCCCACAACGAGCACACGAATATCAGAGGCTGCCCCACGGTTCAATGCCTTGCCTTGCACCGAAAAAATTGCGCCGTTGGCGTCCAATAAATCCTTGCGTTCCATGCCCTTAGAGCGGGGGCGTGCGCCGACCAAAAGCGCCCAGTTGATGTCCTTGAACGCCGTATTGGCATCGTCGGAGAGCACCATACCCGCCAGTAGCGGGAAAGCGCAATCATCCAACTCCATCGCGACGCCTTCCAGCGCTTTCAGGGCTGGGGTAATTTCTAGCATGTGCAAAATGACCGGCTGGTCCGGCCCAAAGAGATCGCCATTGGCGATGCGATAAAGTAGGGCGTAACCAATGTTCCCGGCCGCGCCTGTTACCGCGACTCGAACAGGTGATGGCATAGTGTATCCTCCTGGTTTGTAAGGTTAGAATGAATAAAAACTGGAAAGCAGCAAGCCAGTCGGATCGTGAGTCAGTCGATCCATAAGATAGCACTATATCCTGCTCGGCTGACTCATGCCTCATCTGATTTACTGTCCGACTGTCCGACTGATATCTAAGCAAAGGAACCTGTACTGCTCTTTTATGGTTATAATTACATAAAGCTAGATTTTGACGCGTTGCACTTTGATGTACAATAACGCCACGAAAATATCCGAGCATACTAATTATAGAATACCGCTATTTGATGGAATGAGCAACGTATTCCTGTGCTGGTTGCAAAGTAATGGTTGATGCTGTCCAACCCACTTTATTTGAAACAAGCATACCTTTATAGATGGACGAACGTATATCCTCAGAGAGCGAGCAATGAAATAGCGGATCACAGGCATAAATTCTCCCTAACCGCATTTGGTTGTTACCTATCCGAAACCTTTTGACCCAGCTTGCTAAAGGGCTGTGTCAACCTTTTGCGCTTTGAGATTTATTCTTGTAACCTACATCTGCTCTCTCACCGATATAACATTGCTGATTTCTTCCCAGTCAAAAATTTAAGGAGAATAAAAAAATGATGTTTTTGATGAAACGGCGCCCGTTAAAACAGCGTAAGCCGCTCTTCTACTTTGCGCTAATCGTCTTCCTCTTGTCCAGCTTACCCAACCCAGCCTTCTATGCACTGCCAGTGCGTGCAGAGACGAATGAGCCCGATCAGGTGGACGCACCGAGCGCCGATGCTTCGCAGGAGATCGTCTATATCGATGCCGACGGGGTCATCCGAGTCTTAGATTGGCAAACCACTGGCGGCCCCCTGGTGGACTGGGCCAGTGATTTGGATAAGAACACCGACGGATCTGTGCACGGTAACGGATTCCGTAGCTTTGCTTTGGGTGACGTTAATAATGACGGCGATAATGAGATCATCGGGATTCGCGGTGGCAGCTCAGATGGCGAACTCGTGGTCTACGATCCCGTCGTTGCGCCGGGGCAATCACTCAGCGTAGGGCAGAAGACGCCCAACGGAATTCCCTGGGCTAAGCTATATGATGTAACGCTTAAGGGCAAACCAGTTCTGGTCAATGCCGGCAATTATGACGTGAATGTCCCTGGTGACGAAATTGCCTATATTTTTGAACTGAATACTGCCGATAAGAAGGATCCTTCGGATGTCCAACGCATGGTGATCCTGAAGGCGACCACCGCCACCCCCACTGGGCGCGATTGGCAACAACATGCCGAAAAAACTTTTTCTAACAATTGGCAAACTCTCGCTTCCGGCAATTTTGACGGTACAGGCGCCGATGAACTCGTGATGGTTGACGAGGACAGTACGGGTGGTGAACTCAACGTCTATCGCGTTGATAGTGGCATTGGACGGATCGGGCGTGCCAAAGGCAGTGACACCGCCCCCTGGAAGAACGCGACCTTTGTGCAGTGGGATGGTAGCGGGAAAAGAGAACTCGTTGCTGTACGTGACGGCAGCGGTTTGCCAAGTTTCTATGTCTGGCAATGGAACGGGGATAATCAAGAATTCAAAGAAGTGCATAACGAGGTCTTTGATCCTGGCCCACGCTTTGTATTTGGCGCCGATATTAACGGCGACAAAAAGCAAGAAGTCTTCATGATCCGCAACATCCCCACGAAACAGGGGCTGGCCCGCTTGATCCCGCGTGGTGAGAAGCAGAGTGATATTCCTACTGAACTAGAACAGGAACTTGATGCCGACAATGGCTACGGCGCCGGTGCGGGCGGCGATATTGATGGCGACGGCCGAGAAGAAGTGGTCCTGATCCGCAATAATAAGATGTTGGTCTTTGAACGGCCAGAAAACACCAAAGCTACTGCTTCGCGCACGGTCACAACCAATCGTCGCAGTATTGAGATTGGTGATCTAGATAAGAATGGCTTTGCCTCGGGGCCGCAATTCTGCGCTACAAAGAGCAAAATTGACGGGCAATTGCCGGTTGGCATTGTCGGGCCTTCCGTGTTCGATTTACAGTTGACCAATTGTGGTTCCACCGACCCAACACCTTTCTCGATCACGAACTTACCTTCTTGGTTCCAAGTGTCCGCTGCGACGGGCCAAACCCCGAGCACGATCGGCTATAACTTCAATGCGCAAAGTTTGGCGCCTGGCGTCTACACGAGCACCATTACCATTGACAGCAGCGCGGCTGTGGTGAACAAGCCATTTAAAATTACGGTCTCATTGACGGTGACCGGTGCACAAGTGACGCCCAGCCCAGCGAGCGTATTGTTCAACATCTTTGGTGAATGTATCACCAACACAACCACCATTATGACCCAAACCGTCAATATGGTGGGTTCGCCGGGTGTCAAATATACGGCGGCGGTTGTCGATTCGCCTGATATGGCCGCGGCTCAGGCGGCGTTAAGTGGCCCGATCGACAGAGGATACATTAACGACCAAGGTCAATTAGTCGTGCGCGATGCTGCTGGCCATGATGCGACGGTGGCTTCAGTTGGCCCGATGGAAGTTTCTGCCAGTGGGCTGCAAAGCGTTTGGCCTTCCGGTACAGAGTGGCTGACCGCTACCTCGAAGTCAGATATCATCCCGGATACGCTTACCTTGAATGCTAACCCTCAAGTCCACCCTGAAGAACTCTTCAAGCAAGCCTTGGTGGTCATTGTGGCGGATGCTCGGGCGGGTGTGCCGCCAGATAACATCCGGATCATTCCTGTGACGATGTTGTGTACGCGTAGCCAACTTCGGTTGCCCTACGTTGTGCGCTAAGCATTCGTTGTAAAAGACGATCGATCTGGCTTATTTGTGGGCTTGGTCTCAAAACTTGAGGCCAAGCCCACAAATAATTTGTTTTGTTGCCAGAAGCCAGCGCCAAACCAGGCTGCGCCCTTTGGCGTTTGTTGACTATCAACCGGTCAACGTGTAAGATACCACTGTATAAATATTTTGCCCATCCGGCAAGTAGCTAGCATAATGATGCATTTATGGTAGTTCACTTGGTGCTCATCCCTGGGTTGAAGATTTATTTATCTACGCAAAGTGTAGAAAGCGGCAAATGAGCCTAGGCTTTGATGCTATTTTGTACACTGCTGCTGAGTAGTGGCAATGGTATCGATCGACTTATTTGCAAATTCGGGGGATTCTAACCATGTTGTCCAAATATGGGCGCCCATTTTTTGCCAGACCCCTTAGTCGCCTGGTTGAGTGGATCCGCGATACAGGGATTACACCTAATCAGGTTACCTTTACAGGTTTTATGCTGACTGGTGTAAGTGCAATTATTCTATCCAATGGTAACTTCCGGTTGGGGGGCTGGCTACTTTTTGGTGCAGCCTTGTTTGATATGCTCGATGGGGCATTGGCACGGATTACTGACCAATCGAGCACATTTGGGGCATTTCTCGATAGTACACTGGATCGCTACAGCGAAAGTGTCACCTTTTTCGCCCTCGCCTATTTTTATTCGAGCACACCGACCGCGCGCACGGAATTAGTTTTGATTTTTGCCATATTGGTGGGTTCGTTGATGGTCAGCTATGTAAAAGCCCGTGCAGAAGCCTTAAAGGTGGAATGTAAAGCTGGTTGGCTACAACGCCCTGAGCGCCTTTTTCTGCTGATTGTGGGTTTGATCTTTGGCTGGATCGTGCCAATGCTCTGGATCTTGGCTGTGCTCACCAACTTTACGGCTTTGCAACGAATTTATGAAGTCTATTGGCGTTTACACCTGAACCGACCAGCACCCAAGAATCTCGTCAAAACTAACGATAATTCTCCAATCATCTAGTATTTACCTTGTGCCACTTGACAGGCAAGGATCGCGAGCGTTGATCACAGGCGACGGACCATAAACGACAAACGGATGTCTGTCGTTTATGGTCCGTCGCCTGTTGTCTGTCGCTATTGTTATTGTATTTTTTATTGTATATATTCACCGTAATTTTTTTGTCTTCTTTACGTCATCATGGATAGTAGGCCTGTAACCGTTGCTCAGGATCCCGGATCAACATTGATTACGGAATATAGCGAAGACCAATTGTTGGCGACAGCCATTCAGTATGATGAGGCTGCGCTCGGCGAACTTTATGATCGGTACGAAGTTAAGATCTACAGCTATATCTTTCGTCGCACCGGCGAACAATCGCTGGCTGAAGATCTAACAGCGCAGGTATTTTTAAAAATGCTGGAAGCAATTCGCAACCGTAAGGCTTGGAACAGCTCATTTTCTGGCTGGCTATACCGCATTGCCCACAATCTGGTCATCGATTATTATCGCCAACGTAGCCATCATGTGCATGTCTCGCTGGATGATGAACCATTGTTGCCTGCTGATGATCAAAACCTGGTTCAAGGTCTTGAAATGAAGCTGGATGCAGAACGTTTGCGTGCTGCAATCAGCCGTTTGACCGATGAACAGGCCGAGGTCATCAGTTTGCGCTTTCTAGAGGGCTATAGCATTAGTGAAGTGGCAGAAATGATGAACAAAACGGAAGGTTCGATCAAGGCGCTGCAGTATCGTGCCGTGGCGACGTTGCGCCAATTTTTACAATATGAAGAGCTAGATTGAAAGCGATGACGCCTATCCTGATGGTCTATCCCAAGGAATAGCGGGCCTTTATTAGAAATATTTGACTGTCGTACTGTATTTTTACAATAACGGCGAATTTATTAGACGAATTTTCGAGTACGAATTTATGGATAGTGGAAGTAAGTTACCGAAAAGATCAACAGAAGACATTTTTGCCGAGGCGATCGCGCGAGTCGAAGCTGGTGAGCCGCTTGAAACTGTGGCGGCCTCCTATCCGGCTGAAGTTCAGGCGGAACTGCGCGATCTCTTGCAAATTATTGCTGTTGCTGTCCAGATTCAGCATGTGCCTGTGCCGCGCCCGGCGCTAGATCGCCGCGAAGCGCGCAAACAGGCCTTTCTGCAAACGGCTTCTCAATTGCGCGTCGAACATACGGTCGTTACGCCTGTGGTGGCGTCGTCAAATGCTGGCGCCGAACCCACTCTGGCAGAGCGTTTGCAGGCGATCTGGGCTGCTGTGCAGGCTGCCTTTACGGTGCGCACAATGCGGCTGGCTCCGATGGTCGTTGTTTTGGCCTTCATCTGCCTCAGTTCATTTAGCCTCGCGACATTTGCCCAAGAGGCTTTGCCTGGTGACATTGCTTACCCCATGAAAGAATGGATCCGTTATCAGAAGTTGAACCTTAGCTCACCGGCACAACAAGCGCAGGTGCTGCTTGAGAATGAGCGGGAATTGCAAAACGACGTCAAAAAGGTGGCAGAAAAGGTGCAGCAAACCCCCGGCGCTGATTTGAATAAAGCAGTCGTCAAAGCTAGCGGCACTCTGATCTATCATGGGGATGAAGGCCGCTATTTGATCATTGGTGGTTTACAAGTTTTGAAAAAATATCAACCAGATGCTAACCAAAACCAGAGCTTCAATGATATAGTGATCAAAGGCCAATTGGCGCCTGGTAAGCAAGTGGTTCTGGCCTATCAAATTTTGCCTATTCAGAGCAATGACGGTGACGCACCTATTGTCCAGGGTATTGCGCTGGAGGTTTTGGAAGACGCCCCAGTATTGCCCACACCTGTGCCGAGCAATACACCTGTGCCTACCTATACCGCTGCACCGGTTAGCAATTGTGAGGTAAAACCCCTCCCTGGTTGGGTGCCCTATACTGTTCAGTCGCGTGACACGTTGTCGGCATTTGCCCAGCGCACCAACACAAGCATATCGCGTTTAATATTGGTCAACTGTCTGGCGTCTGACGCTATTACAGAAGGGAGCATTTTATTGGCGCCACCGTTAGCGCCAACGGCAACACCCTTTGTGCCGCCAACGCCGCTGCCTACTGTAACACCTGTTGATACGGCAACAGCCATTGAAACAATCATGGCTGGTGGAACGATCACGCCGGTTGCGACGCTCGATGCGACGGCGACGGCGGTGTTCACAACGACCGAGCCTGCGATTGAATTAACGCTGACGGCCATTGCCTCCACGCCGACACCGACAACAACGCCAACGGCGTCAGCTGTAGCCACAGAGGCAACAGCTGAACCAACAACGACGCCAACAACGCCAAGTACGCCTGACGCGACAACGACGCCAACGGCGACGGATCTTGCAACAGCTACCCCAACCGAGGGGACCACTGCGGCGTCGGTTACACCGACAGCTTTGACGACAGAGAGCCCATCGGCCACACCAGAGCCTGGCCTGACGCCTGCATCAGCCGATACGCCAACCTCTGTCAGCAACAGTAACACGCCAACTGCGGCAACGGAGACGGCGGTCATGGTCCCGACGCAGACTTCCGTGCCGGCGGCTACACAAGTAGCCTTGCCAACGGCGACCTCGACACCGCTGCCGCCGCCTGCCACAGCCGCTTCAACTGAGGGCAATGCTACGAAATCCGGGGCGCAACCTACGTCTGTCCAGCGGCCAACGGCGGTTATATTTACAGCAACGCCGATTGGTGTATCCCCTCTGCGCTAAAGGTGGATGGCAAAGTTGGATTGTGGACCAACGTTAAAATTGCTTCAAAATCTAACGATAATTTACGTAGCACGATTTATATAACGCAGATTGCGCAAGCCATACGAAATTTGCCTGCGAAACAGGCTTTATATAAATCCTGCTACGTTATTTGAAAGCAAGACACATCCGTTCTGCGCGTTTCAGTATTTGACCCGAAAGCCAAGTCAAAGTACAATATAAATTGGTATGCGTCTGCTGGTCCGATTTTGTACGTGACCAATAGCATGGACGCATAATTTTTGTCTTTAAATCACTTTTTGATCTCACCTACCTTTCGATAAAGGTCTAATCGTGTTTGAAAGTCTGACTGACAAATTACAAAGTGTCTTTGATAAACTAGGCCGCCAGGGTAAATTAAGCGAGAACGACGTCAATGTTGCTCTGCGCGAAGTGCGGCTTGCTCTGCTTGAGGCGGATGTAAACTTCAAGGTCGTCAAAGATTTTGTCGAAAAAGTAAAGACGCGCGCCATTGGCGTCGAAGTCATGAGTAGCCTGACGCCAGCGCAACAAGTCGTTAAGATCGTCAACGAAGAGTTGATCGAACTGCTTGGCAAACCAGCACCGTTGAATCTAGGCGGTCAACCACCGGCGATTATTATGCTGGTGGGGCTGCAAGGGGCTGGTAAAACCACCATGGCCGCCAAATTGGCGCTTCATCTGCGCAAAGCAGGCCAACGTCCTTTGTTAGTGGCGGCGGACATTTATCGGCCTGCTGCCATTCAACAATTACAAGTGCTCGGCAAACAGATTGATGTGCCTGTCCACAGCGAAGGTACACAAGTGCCAGCTTCGACCATTGCCAAAAATGCTGCCCGTCTGGCGCGCGAAAAAGCCTACAACGTGATGATTTTGGACACGGCTGGCCGCTTGCAGATCGACGAGCAGATGATGCAAGAGTTGGAGCAGGTGCGGATGGTGGCTCGCCCCAGCGATGTTTTGTTGGTGGTAGACGCTATGACTGGCCAGGAGGCGGTGCGCGTCGCCGAAGGTTTTAACGCACGAGTTGCCCTAACTGGTCTCATCATGACGAAGATTGACGGTGATGCCCGCGGTGGTGCAGCCCTTAGTGTCCGCCAGGTGACGGGTGTGCCGATTAAATTCCTGGGCACGGGCGAAAAGCTGGTTGATCTGGAAGCTTTTCAGCCGGATCGCTTGGCTGGCCGGATCCTTGGCATGGGTGACGTGTTGACATTGATCGAGCGCGCCCAAGATAATATCACAGAAGAAGACGCGCTGGCGATGGAGAAGAAGCTCCAAGATGGCGATTTCGACTTTGAAGATTTCCTGGGCCAGCTGCGCCAAATTAAAAAATTAGGGCCCATTACGGATCTGCTGGGTATGATTCCTGGGGCCAATAAGATGATGAAAGGCGTTGACCCGCGTGAGGCCGAGGGCGGCTTAAAAAGAACGGAAGCGATTATCAATAGTATGACGCGTAAAGAGCGCCACTTTCCAGACTTGCTTAATGCCAGTCGGCGGCGGCGAATTGCCACCGGTAGCGGTACGACTGTTCAGGATGTCAACGGTTTAATCAAGCAATTCCGCGAGATGCAAAAGATGATGAAACAACTCGGCATCATGGGCGGTGGCAAAGGTGGCAAAAAGCGTCGTGGTGGCCTACCCGGCAATATCAAGGATATGTTTGGCGGCTTTGGTTAAAGTTATGTGACAATGGTACGAATTATCCAAACCGTAAGTCGGTTGAGAATCTGTACTACACCTAAATTAAAAGCTTTACTAAAAACTGCACAATTTTATTTACTTACGTTTATTCCCAGGATTTACCTTACTCAAGGAGCAAAAACAACAGTGGTTCGAATTCGCTTGCGCCGTATTGGCGCCAAAAAGAAAGCTTTCTACCGTATTATTGTCGCCAACAAACAATCACCGCGTGATGGTCGTTTTATTGAGTCGATCGGTACCTACGATCCAAACACCAAGCCAGAGACTGTGACTTTGCAGAACGAACGCGCTGCCTACTGGCTAGGCGTCGGCGCCCAGCCGAGCGAAGGTGTCATTCGGATCTTGCAAAGAGCTAATTTGGTTGATGCTGCCGGGGCTCCGGTCAAGCAAGCGTCTGAAAGCGCTGCGGCGGCCTAATTATATTCGTCATCGGCAACCTGTTAGGCGTTGCTCAGGTGAATCTGATCGAGGAGGCTGTGTGCAAGAATTAATCGAATTTTTAGCGAAGTCTTTGGTCGAAGCGCCCGATGCCGTGCAGGTTTTTAGCAAAGATACCCGCCGCACCACTATCTTAAAATTACAGGTGGCGCCGGAGGATATGGGGCGCGTGATCGGCAAACATGGCCGCGTGGCAAGCGCTATGCGTTCGTTGCTGAATGTGGCGGCTCGGCATGAAAATCGCGATGTCATTTTAGAAATTGACTAAGCGAATGGGCTGAAACAAGCGAATGCCGTAAAATTCGTAGAAATAGCATAAAAACAGCGGAAGAGCTACCTTCCGCTGTTTTTCGTATTTAAAATGTGGGATAAATGCCTGAAAAATAATCGGTTGGCATTTATGATGACCAGAATGGCCGATTGATGATCAACGCTATATTTTTTGAAGAGTCTGCTATGCCTAAAGAACAAAATAGTAAAATACCCAATTCATCAAACGCAAAGCCCCGCGCATCGGACAAGGGGGGCGGCGCACCAGTCTATATGCACCGAAATAAACCTGTGCGTATCCCTGATGGTTATATTGCGGTGGGGCTGGTTACCAGTATCCACGGTTTAAAAGGGGAATTAAAGGTTGAATTGCATACCGACTTCCCCGAGCGCTTTGAACCCGGCACGTCGTTATTCGTTGGCGATCAATTAGTCGAGATGAAGATTCTGCAAGCGCGCCCCCACAAAAACCAGTTATTATTGATGCTCGAAGGTGTGAAAGGGAGCGACCAGGCCGAAGCGCTGCGCGGCACCTGGCTCTTTGTCAATGAAGACGATGCTGTTGAGCTGGAAGAAGATACCTACTGGGTGCATGAAATTGTCGGCATCGATGTCCAAACCGAGGAAGGCCAGCGGTTGGGTACGGTCACTGAGGTCATCTTTACGGGATCTAATGAAGTGTACGTGTTGCAAACAGAGCCAGCGATCAATCAGGGCAAGCCATTGCTGTTGCCCGCCATTGGCGATGTGATCCAGAACGTTGATCTGCCGGCTAATCTGATGACCGTACGTTTGTTGCCTGGATTATTGGACGAGTAGTGTGCTTGACAAACCGCGCCGCATACAGTATTCTCGCGTCAGTAATTCGTAATTTTTCGCAACAGTCCAAGTGAAACGTCATCATCTGTGGATTCAAAAGCTTATTGGATCGCTTTTAATAAGGTATCGGGGATCGGCCCCACGCGTCTGGCCGCTTTACTGGCCATTTGTGGCTCGATTGAAGCTGCCTGGAAAGCCTCGATTCAGCAACTCCAAGCGGCCAATCTAGACAAGCGTAGCCTACAAAATTTACTTTTGGCGCGCCGGGAACTGGATCTCGAACAGGAATTCCAACGTACCGTAAAGGCCAACGTGCAGGTGTTGACCTGGGATGACCCCGACTACCCCTCGAATTTGCGCGAAATTGATGCGCCGCCACCTGTCCTGTTTGTGCGGGGCGAGATTATCGAACGCGACGCATTGGCGGTGGCGTTGGTCGGCACCCGGCGTGCGAGTAGTTATGGGCGCGAGGTTGGCTACGTACTGGCCAGCGAACTGGTTCGCAATGATGTTACCATTGTCAGTGGACTAGCCCTGGGTGTTGATACAATCGTCCATCAGTCGGCATTAGACGCGGGTGGACGAACCATTGCTGTCTTGGGCAGTGGAGTTGATCAGATCTATCCATTGCAAAATCGTGCATTGGCCCAAGCCATCATGGCGAATGGCGCCTTGGTCAGCGAATATCCGCTGGGTACGCGCCCCGAAGCAAACAACTTCCCCCCTCGCAATCGGATTATCAGTGGTTTGAGTCGCGGGATTGTCATTATCGAAGCTGGTCAACGAAGTGGCGCTTTGATTACAGCCAATTTTGCTGCCGAACAAGGGCGTGACGTCTTTGCTGTACCTGGTAGTATCCTCCATCCTGGCAGTCTCGGCTGTAATGAACTGATCCGTCAGGGAGCGATTCCTTGCTTGAATGTGAATGATATCTTAGACCATCTCAATTTTGCCCGTTTAAATGAGCAACAGATGGCGCGTGAAATAGTACCTCCCGATCCTCTGGAAACACAGCTGCTCTACTATCTCTCTAGCGAACCGCGCCACATCGATGAAATTGTACGTCAGGTTGTTATGTCTTCACCTCAAGTCAGTAGCCTACTCGCCATGATGGAATTGAAAGGATTAGTGCGTCAAGTGGGGTCGATGAGTTATGTTAAAAGCCGGTAGGGATGCTCAGGCGAGTAGCCTCTTATGGTCAAACTATTTCGTGAATAACAAACAAATTGAGTGAAGACAAAGGAGTCTTATGTACGCAGCAATCTTAGCTGGTGGTAGTGGTACACGTTTATGGCCGCGTAGCCGTCAATTGCAACCGAAACAATTTGCCGATATTACAGGTGTTGGCCGCACGATGATTCAGGCGACAGCCGACCGTTTGCAGGGTTTGGTCGATGATGACCAACTCTATGTAGTAACCGGCGC
>JAPLGZ010000570.1 GCA_026389895.1 Chloroflexota bacterium
TATTTGTCCAGGGGATTGTTATGTCTGGCGTGAAAGGGTAAGCTCACAAGCAGTAGGAATTAGGAATACGAGATTAGGTGGTTATGGTATCCTTAATCCCGTATCCCTAATCCCTACTAATTGTGAGCTTACCCCTTCACGCCAGACACGACAATCCCCTGGACAAAATAGCGCTGGGCAAAGAAAATATGATCAAGGTAGGCAAGCAACTAGAATGAAATGATTTGCTGGGAGCTTTCTGTTTGCTTGCACACGAGTGAGGCGCATTTAGTCTATCCTATGATTTTTTCTCTGTCAAACAATGGCATATCATACAGCTATAGACCCAAAAACCTCTATCGCTGAGCATAAAACCGCCATGAATCCAACTATTTTTGACCGTTTTGCCCGTTTTTACGACGATGATTATCGCGATTACACCGATGATATCAACGCGATTAAACATTTGGCGAAGCAGTGTGGCAACCCGGTTTTAGAACTGGGTTGTGGCACGGGCCGCGTTTTATTGCCCGTGGCCGCCGCCAATCGCACTGTGACCGGGGTGGACATTAGCCCCACGCTGTTGGCGCTTACCCGCACCAAATTGCAGGGTAAGCCCTATGCCGCGCGCGTTACCCTCGTCGAAGCCGATCTGCGCACCTTTGATCTGCCTGAGAAAAATTTTGCTTTTGCCTTTTGTACCAGCAACACCTTGATGCACCTGAACACATCTGCCGATCAACTGGCAGTGCTGCGCAATGCCCATCTTCATCTGCGCAAAGGTGGCGTGCTTCTGCTCGATCTCTTTCACCCCGACATGGCGCGCCTGCTCGAAATTAGTGGCATGCAAGAATTGGCCGACCAATGGGAGGATAAAAATACGGGCGCTCAGGTCATCAAATGGAGTGTGCGCACGGTAGACATCGCCGAGCAGTTGCAAGACACGCTCTTCATCTATGAAGAGATCCTACCCGACGGCCAAGTGCGGCGCACGCCTTGTCCTTTCACCTTGCGTTTTCTCTGGCGCAATGAAGCGGAACTGATGTTGCAGTTGGCCGGCTTTACGGTCGAGACCGTCTGGGGCGACTTTGAAGGCAACCCCTATGGCAACTTTAGCGAGCATCTGATTCTATTGGCAACCAAGTAACCCCACCCCAGCTCTCCCCTGGTAAGGGAGGGAGCCGTTGGGTGGATAAAAGGCAGCGCTTCGGCCTGCTCGTGACGGTTCCTCCCCTTACCAGGGGGAGGTTAGGTGGGGGCTCCTAACCCGTTCCAGAGAAATCTCAATTCAAGTCTTATCCACAGATTACACAGATGAAAGCCTTAAAAATATGTGTAATCTGTGGATAAGCCTCCTCATTCATTTTTGGGAAGTTATCATGCTAAACGAAGCAAAGACGGCGGAAATGGCGCAACGCTCGCTCACCCGGTTGCTGCCGCGTTTGGAGTTAGAATTCCATGAGCAACTGGCCACACCAGCCTGGCAAATGTTTTGCACGCGCCTGGCTGCCCATTTTGACGATCTCTTTCGCGTCCTGTTGGCGCTGTACGGGCAACAGTATGATTTTTTCTACCACCTGGAACGCATTTTGGCCCTGGCCGCGCAAAGCTGGCTGGAGCGACCCCAAGATTTGAAAACTCTTGACGCCACGCGTGAAGCGAATCCAACCTGGTTTCAATCAGAGAAAATGTTGGGTGGCGTCTGCTATGTGGATCTGTTTGCCGGTGATCTGGTGGCTTTGCGGGCAAAGATTCCCTATTTCCAAGAATTAGGGCTGACTTATCTGCATCTGATGCCACTCTTCAACGCGCCAGCCGGTGACAGTGATGGTGGCTATGCCGTCAGCGATTACCGGCAAGTGGATGCGCGTTTGGGCGTGATGGACGATCTCCGCCAGTTGGCGACAGAGTTACGCCAAGCGGGCATGAGCCTGGTCTTAGATTTTATCTTTAATCACACGTCAGACGAACACCGCTGGGCGCAACAGGCGCTGGCCGGTGATCCTGAGCACCAGGAATATTATTTCATCTTTCCAGACCGCAGCATGCCCGATGCCTATGAGCGCACCTTGCGCGAGATCTTCCCCGATAAACATCCTGGCAGTTTCAGTTATCGGCCGGCGATCAACCACTGGGTCTGGACTACGTTCAACGTCTTCCAGTGGGATTTGAATTATCAAAATCCGATGGTCTTTCGCGAGATGGCGGCGGAGATGCTCTTTTTAGCCAATATCGGCACCGAGGTTTTACGCCTGGATGCGCTGGCGTTTACGTGGAAACAGTTGGGCACGGATTGCGAAAATCTACCCCAGGCCCATCAGCTCGTGCAGGCCTTTAACGCCCTTTTGCGCATTGCGGCGCCGTCATTGCTCTTTAAATCGGAAGCGATTGTCCACCCCGACGAAGTGGCCAAATATATTAGCCCCCAAGAGTGCCAATTATCCTACAATCCGCTTTTGATGGCGCTGCTCTGGAACAGCCTGGCAACGCGCGAAGTACGTTTACTAAGCCGCTCAATGAGCCACCGTTTCAAGATTTCACCCGAGTGCGCCTGGGTCAATTATGTGCGCTGCCACGATGACATCGGCTGGACGTTTGATGATGGCGACGCCAATGCCCTGGGCATTCATGGCTATGATCATCGCCGGTTTCTCAATGCGTTTTATACAGGCCGTTTCCTCCAGAGTTTTGCCAGTGGCTTGCCGTTTCAAGAAAACCCTCGCACCGGTGATGCGCGCATCTCAGGCAGTTTGGCCTCCCTGGCTGGCCTGGAACGCGCCCTGCGTTTACAAGATGAGCATGAAATCGAGCTAGCGGTACGACGCATTTGTCTGCTACACTCAATCATCCTCAGCATTGGGGGCATTCCCTTGCTCTACCTGGGCGATGAAGTCGGCTGGTTGAATGATTATCACTACCGCAGCGACCCAGCCAAGACCACAGACAGCCGCTGGGTGCATCGCCCATCGATTGACTGGGCTAAGCTAGCGCGCCGACACGATCCAGCGACGATTGAAGGCAGAATTTATGGGCAGATCAGCCATTTGATTGCCTTGCGCAAGGAACATCCTGGTTTTGGCGGCAATCAGATGGACGTGATTAACATCGGCAATGATCACGTCTTTGCCTATTTGCGCACCCATGCCGACCAGCGGATCCTGGTGCTGGCCAATTTCACCGAGCACGAACAGGCGATCAAGGCCAATGAATTACGCCTCTATGGCCTCAGCTATCAGTTCACCGAACTCATCAGTGGCCAGCCGCTCCAGTTGCATAGTGCGGAGCTGCGGCTGGAGCCCTATCAGGTCATGTGGCTGGCGGTGTAACCGAATTGCTTGAATAAGAACGCGGATAAATCCGAATCATAGCGTTTATCTGCGTCCAAAAGTTAAATACCGGATTGCTTGGGAAAAGGGAGGTGACAAGTGAAAACTTACGACATCGTCGTTGTCGGCAGCGGTATCTATGGCATTACGGCCGCGTTAGAATTGCACGCCCGTGGCTATCAGGTCGCCGTGATCGACCCTGGCCCGATCCCCCATCCGTTGGCCGCCTCAACGGATATCAGCAAGGCGATTCGCGCCGAGTATGGGGCGGATGAAGACTACACAATCATGATGGAAGAGGCGCGTTTGAAATGGCTAACTTGGAACGAGGAGTTTCAAGAAACGCTCTATACCGAATGTGGCACCACCATGTTGACGCGTGGGCCGATGTTACCCGGCAGTTATGAACATGACAGCTATGACGTTTGTAAACGGCGCGGTCATCCGCTGGAGCGGCTCAATGCGGACGAGATTCGACGCCGGTTTCCGGCCTGGAATGCCGACCTTTATACGGATGGCTATTTCAGCCAACGGGCCGGCTGGGCCGCCAGCGGTCGTGTGGTAGAAGTGTTGTCTCACAAGGCGCAGCGCAGCGGGATCGATCTCTATCCCGGCCAAACCGCGGCCGAATTACTCAGCGACGGCGACCGCGTGGTGGGTGTGCGCACACGCGAAGGCGAAACGTTTCAGGCTAACACCGTGCTGGTGGCGATGGGTCAATGGTCGTGGCTGCTCGTGCCCGAGTTAAAAAAGGTGATGCAAAGCAACGGAATGCCCGTTGTCCACCTAAAGCCGGTTGATCCCAAGTTGTTTGCGCCGCCACTCTTTGTCAATTGGGCGGCAGACGTCGCACGTACGGGCTTTTATGGCTTTCCCTTGCACCCCAAAGAAGGTGTAGTCAAGATTGGTTATCACGGTGCGGGGCAACGCGATATGAACCCCGAAAAAGATGACCGCGTTGTCAACGATGCTGATATCCGACGCGTGCGTGCGTTCGTGGCCGAGACCTTTCCCGCGCTTGTTGATGCGCCGATTGTCTACACGCGCCGTTGTCTCTATTGTGACACCTTTGACGAACATTTCTGGATCGACCGCCACCCCCACCGCCCAGGATTAGTGGTAGCCGCTGGCGGTAGTGGCCACGGCTTCAAATTTGGCCCAATCTTCGGCGACCTGATTGCCAACGCCGTCGAAGGCAAAGCCGACTGGCGGCTGCACAAGTTCCGCTGGCGCTCACCAGAAGAATCCGTCGGTATTAAGGAAGCTTCACGGTTCCACGAGGCTTGATCGAACGGCATAATCTCATAGATTGACAGCGAATGTGCGCAAAAGTGATTATCTTTTACGCACATTCGCTATTTATAGAGCAACAACAATGGATTGGGCGATGATTTCTCCGGGCAAGATCCTCTTTGGACCCTCTTGTAACATTTTTCCAGGTTTGTGTAAACTCGATCAGGCAGAGGCGAGTTTTGCCAACCTAAGCATCATGCAATATACTTCAAAACATAATGATTCAAATTAATTTGAAGTATACTACGAGGAGAAGGAGCAATCAATGTACAGTCTGCAAGAAAACCTGGAAACACCCACCCTCTTAAAACTGTTAGCCCATGAGATTCGCTGGCAGTTGCTGACGGCGCTGGCGCATAGCGATTATCACGTTCAAGAGCTCGTTGCGCTGATCAAAAAGCCGATGAACCTGATCTCTTATCACCTGAAACTTTTGCGCACGGCGGACATTGTCCACGAACGGCGCAGTGCGGCGGATGCGCGCGATGTCTATTACAGCTTGGATTTGCTGCACTTCCAATCCGTCTACAAAGTGGCGGTGGAAAGTCTGCATCCTGCCCTTAGTGAGAGCCAAGCCGATGCGTCAAAGCAAGCGGACGACAGCGGGCTGCCACCAACCCGTATTCTTTTTCTCTGTACCCACAACAGCGCCCGCTCGCAAATGGCCGAAGCGTTGATGCGGCAACTTGGTGGGGCGCGTGTCGAAGCGTACAGCGCAGGCACCGAGCCATCCAGGGTTCACCCGACCGCGCTGACCGTGTTGCAGGAACACAAGATTGATACCAGTCCGCTCTCTTCCAAACGCTTGAATCAATTTATTGGCCAGCACTTTGATTATGTGATCACTGTCTGTGACCGCGCCAAGGAGTCGTGCCCGATCTTCCCCGGTGACCCGGAACGCATTCACTGGAGTTTTCCCGATCCATCCGCCGTGACGGATCCAGACGAACAATATCGCGCCTTTTTGCAGATTTTTGTCGAACTGGAAAAACGGCTGACCATTCTATTGGCGTTGATCGACCGCAACCGGAAAAATGGCTAAAGGAGTGAGAACGATGCAAGCTGTATCGGCAAAACCTGTACAAACGCGGTCAGTGGCGCCACGCGCGCGGCTCTCTTTTCTCGATCGTTTCTTGACGCTCTGGATCTTCGCGGCGATGGCGCTGGGCGTGGCGCTTGGTTATTTCAGCCCTGGCATTGTGCAAACTATCACACAGCTGTCGGTGGGCACGACTTCGATTCCGATTGCGATTGGTTTGATCTTAATGATGTACCCACCCCTGGCCAAAGTGAAGTATGAAGAGTTGGGCCGCGTTTTTCGCGACACGCGCGTACTCGGGCTCTCCTTGTTGCAAAACTGGGTGATCGGCCCGATCCTCATGACTGGCTTGGCAGTGATCTTTCTGCGCGATTACCCTGAATATATGGTCGGCTTGATTCTGATTGGCCTGGCGCGCTGCATTGCAATGGTCATTGTCTGGAATCAACTGGCAAAAGGCGACACGGAATACGCAGCCGGCTTGGTTGCCTTCAATTCGATCTTCCAAGTCCTATTCTATTCGGTCTACACCTACGTCTTTGTCACCTTGTTGCCGCCGCTCATTGGTTTGAAAGGGGCGGTGGTGGCTGTCACCATGCGCCAGGTGGCCGAAAGCGTATTGCTCTATTTGGGCGTACCCTTTTTCGGTGGCATGTTGACCCGTTTTGTACTGTTGCGCATCAAGGGGCGAGCTTGGTACGAAAATCGTTTTATCCCGGCGATTAGTCCAATCACGCTAGTGGCATTATTGTTTACGATTGTGGTGATGTTTGCGCTCAAAGGCGAAAATATTGTCAAAGTGCCGGGTGATGTCGTGCGTATTGCCATCCCCTTGCTGATCTACTTTGTGGTGATGTTCCTGGTCTCGTTTTGGATGGGCAAAAAGATTGGCGCAGATTACAGTAAATCCACCACCTTGGCCTTTACCGCGGCGAGCAATAATTTTGAACTGGCGATTGCCGTGGCCATTGCGGTCTTTGGCATCCAAAGTGGCGTCGCCTTCGCCGCCGTTATCGGCCCTTTGATCGAAGTGCCGGTGATGATTGGGCTGGTGAGCGTGGCGGCGTTCTTTCAACGGCGTTATTTTGCCAGTGATGGGCAACGTATAGCCTAGCGGCTGGAGACTTTACCCGAAAATTTCTGGTCTTACATCTAGCCGGCGCAGCCAGAATTGTTCGGCTGCACGGCTCGACTGAGTTCGCCGAAGACCTCAGCAAGCTCGGTGAGCCTGCCGAACCGCACGCTCAAACCAAGATTGCTTGAAGAAATTTCAACTATGCAGGGCCTACTAAATTCAGAAGTGAAAACAAAATTGAAATAACCAGGTTATCAGCAAAATGATATGGGGCGGCGTTTCTTAAAAAGCTAGTGTCATGTATAATATGACCGGCGATGCCCCACCTGCTTCCATCTTGGTAGAATCAGTGTATGTTGATCTTGGACTTGCATTGGCTCCTGTTTGGCTTGCTCGCTTTGCTGAGCACAGTTACGGTTATTTCCGTTTATGCAACGCGTTGGTCTCTTGGCAGAAGACAACCGACCATTCTCCTCCGCATGTTGCGTCCACTCTTTGAGGATGCGCCGCTTGGCATTTTAATTTTAACCGGCGCGCAGGGCTATGTATACGCCAATTCTCATGCGCGCCGTCTGTTCCAATTATCTAGCGGACAAGGTAAGTTGCCGACGTCTGTTTGGGCGTTGGATTTGCAGGCCGATCTAGAACAGCTGAGTCTGGCGCCGCAAGGTCGCTATCGGACGATCCGCTTAACACCTGCCGTCAATGAACAAAGCCCGCATGATACGGGGCAAACCGTCCGCTGGTGGGCTATCCGTTGGGCGGCGATTAACTTCCTCTTTGTGGTTGATCTGACGCAACAACAGCGCACTGCCCAACAGACCCGCTTTTTGTTGAGTGACTTATCCCACGAGCTTCGCACGCCACTCGCAACCCTGCAAACCCACATTGCGGTGTTGCGCCTCACCACGCTTTCTGAGGAAATCCGCACCCAGTCACTTCATATCCTAAAGGAGGAAACGCAGCGATTGGTGCGGTTGGTGAACAACACCTTAGAATTGGGTCGCCTGGAAACTGGGCTTGAACGCGAACGAATAGCCGTTGATTTACGCGCCCTCGTCGAAGAGACTGTGACGCAAATGTTGCCAACCGCCCAGGGCATGGAGGCAACGATTACCATTGTCGCTGCGTCGTCATTGCCTCCTGTCTTTGGGCAACCAGAACGCCTTAAACAAGTCTTTCTCAATTTGCTGGACAATGCACTCAAATATGGCGGCAACAACAATGCGGTGACGGTGACTGTGCAAAGTGGGGCGGAAGAGGTGCTTTGTCAGGTGGCGGACACCGGTCCTGGCATCGCCCCCAAACATTTGCCCCAACTTGGCCGGCGTTTTTATCGGGCGGCGCCTTCGTCTATGCCAGGTAATGGTTTGGGGTTGGCGCTGGTTACGGAAATTTTGCGCCAACATCAAAGTCAATTGAAGATTGAAAGTATAGTGGCAGATGCTCCTGGATCCCCAACAGGAACATGCATTAGTTTTATCCTGCCGAGCAGGCTGCGTGAGGAAATTTTGTAATGGGTAGGCTCCTGCAAAGCTGGCTGACGCCGCTCTATCGTTGGTGGTGGCTGGGATTACTCGGCTTAGTTCTGGGTGGGTGCTGGCTGTTGCCCATTTCCGGGCAAGTGATGATCATTCCCAATGGGCAAGCGACCAGCGCCCTGTGGCCGCAGTTCATGGTTACGCCAGCCAACCCCAAGCCGGGCGATCTCGTCACCGTCACCGATGAGGTTGCTTGGCCTTATACCTTGCTCACTATCGCCGGGCAGACGATTCACTTGGATCACTGGCAAAAACAGCCAGGGTTGCCAGCTTGGACCTGGATCTGGACGTTTACCCTCCCGGAAAACAGCAGTGGCAAGGCCAGTCCAGACGCGATCTTTTACACCGATTGCCACACGGGTTGCCGTGAAAGGGGCAAACTGCGCCTGAGCGGATCCAGCGTGCATGAGACAGATGAAACGGCACCGTTCTCTGGTAAATCGACCAAACTCTGCGTTGCTTTTGCCGATCCGGCCCGCAACTGGCATGGGCGCAGTGGCTGGGTGGTCTACCTGACGTATGTTCGGCTTGCCGATAACCAGGAAGATCCGTATTGGAATGTGGATGAGTTAGCCTGGCGCGTTCATGAAGCCACGGCCAAAGGGTTGCGCGTGCTGGTGCGGGTCGATTACGCCAAGGGGCAAACTTTGCCGCCCACCAACGATGCTTTGGCCTTGAATGATTATCTGGCCTATCTTCGTCGTCTTGCCCGCGACGAACGCTTAAGGCCTGTCTACGGTTTTATCATCGGCAGCGGTCCGAACGCGCAAAACAGTAACACGCTCTCGCCTGACCATCCCATTACACCAGAATGGGTTGCCCGGCTTTTTAATGGCTATGCGGAGCCAGTCGATCATACAGATAATGCGGTGCAAACCATTCGGGCAGAAAATCTGAATGTGCGCGTGCTTGTCGGCCCCGTGCGCCCCTGGATTAATGATCAAGACGGGTCGCGCACGTATAAGCTGGCGACACCCTGGCTCAACTATATGAATACCCTGGTTAGCTTGCTGGATGAAAGCACGCGCGCCAAAATGAAGGCGGGTTTTCCTTTGGCGGCCCCGAATGGCTTTGCCTTACACGCACCGGGTCGACCTGATGCCCCTGAGCTAGCGGGTCATGCCGCAGCCGAGGAACCACGCTTCGCTTTGCCGCGTTCTACGTGGCACAGTGCCCAAGCTGGTTTCCAGATTTACCATGACTGGCTGGACATTATCAATGCCTACCCGACCACGCACGGCTTGCCCGTCTATATCAGCGCCACGAATACAACTGTACCGGATGGTGGTTTGCCACCGGCCCAGAATTACCCCCAGGGCTGGTTGACCAATGCGTTGGCCACCATTAACGCCGAGCCGCAAGTGCAAGCGCTTTGTTGGTTCATGGACTTGGTGCCGGGTGATGACCACTGGGACGCTTTTAGTCTGACCCGCCAGCCCGGCCGCATGATTTATGCCGCCGAAGAATTCGACGGGTTGCTACAACGTTAGCCCCACCCTAACCCTCCCCAGGGGGATTAGCCCCACCCTAACCCTCCCCAGGGAGGGGACTGTCACGGGATACACCCAGATCAGCCTATACCCCATGACAATTCCCTCCCTGGGGAGGGTTAGGGTGGGGCAAGGACCAGTCAATATAAACGTAAGGAACCGATAGAGTGACCAAGATTATCCGTGTACTGCTTGTCGATGATCATGCCGCTTTCCGCATGGGGATGCGGGTTTTGTTGCAACAGTCCCCGGTCATTGAAATTGTCGGCGAGGCGGAGACCGGTAAGATGGCGCTAGCGCAACTGCCGGTTTTACAACCGGACGTAGTCGTGTTGGATTGTCATTTACCCGATCTGGACGGGCCGACAGTGGCGGCTGCCCTAAAAAAACATGACTTGACTGTCCATATCCTAGCCCTGAGCGCTTACGATGACGCGCAGTATGTGCGGGGTATGCTCTATGCTGGCGCCACCGGCTATCTGTTAAAAAATGAGGCCACCGAGACGATTGTTGCCGCCGTGCAGGCAGCCGCGCAAGGCAAAGCCTATTTCAGCGCCGCCGTGGCGTTGCAGTTGGCCAAGTTGGCTGGCAACAATGAAGTGGTGATGACGTCGCCCACCGCGCGCGAACAGGAGGTTCTCCAGCAATTGGCGAAAGGCTTGACCAACGCCGAGATTGCCCGCGCGTTGAACATCAAAGAGCGCACAGTTGCTTTTCATGTCGAGAATTTATTGAGCAAGTTGGGGGTCAGCAACCGGACCGAGGCGGTCGTGGCATCGATCCGTCAGGGGTGGTTGAAGGTGTAAAGGTCAGTCTATTTTTGTAGAAATAGCCATAAAAAGGGGAGACCTCTTCTCCATGGAGAAGAGGTCTCCCCTTTTTATTTGGCGTATATCCTGGCAGATCTACCAGAGAATATCCTGGTACAATCTACAGAAGGAGTCTGGCAGCTTTGCCGTTGTGAATTCAAATCTAATTTTGGATAATATAAGTACCTCCAGGTTTATTAGATGATTTCAATCAAAGGAGAGATTTATGTTCAAATCTGTTAGATTTCCTTATGCACCACCTACAACAATTGCGACGTCAGTTCTCATCATTGGTATTGCCATCTGTGCATGGTTTTTCTCTCCTAGTCTTGCCCATGTGCTGTCAGATAGACTTACGTATGATGCGCCAAGCGGGGCTTATCAATACTCAACAAGGCACAGTGACAATGCGGTGACTCAAATTCAAGTGATGTTTGATCTCAACGATGCTGTGGCGATCAAACACTACCGCCAGGTTAACCAAGCACGAGCAAAAGAATTGCTAAAATCTGCAAAAGGTGAATCCCTATGGACAACACTCACATTTACCAAACCTTTGCTGCATCGGGAATTGCGTAGCCTCCTTGAGAATGCTGGTGTCAAACCAGTTAGCTATACCCAGGTAGGTTGGACTAAAACGGGTGAGCGCATGGGTTCAACATTCTTTGCGAATGATGAATCTAATTTTGACTTGGAAAAAGCAGCAAAAGCGGCCATTTCCGCCGATCCTGAAGCGCCTGATCATGGGGCACGCATGGCGGGGGTTATGTTAGTGGATGGTTATATTACTATTTCTGACGAGAGTTTGGGTCAATTACTAAAGGACAATCGTGTCTACAATGTAGACACGACGGCACATGAGGTAAAGAGCTTGGCGAATGACAGTAAAGTTATCGTTCACCTTTCGACTCCTTTTTGGGATATGAATTGGGATGAGGAAACCCAGTGAAACATTCTAAATACTGGACCATGTTTGGCGGTGTCGTTGCCTTTGCCGTCTTCGGCTTTCTCCTCGATTTCATTCCATTCTATACCCAGAACCACGAAATCGAATTACTGGGCATCTGGAGCCTGATGGCCCTAGGCGCGTTATTAGGCGTCGCCATCAGCTTAGGGACAAAACGCCGAACGCCCGAAGGGTTATTTTTGATCGGCACAATTGCCTTTTGGTTTGCGTACCAAGTGGTTACCTTCGCCATTGACTACGATCATGATTATACTCACACCATTGATTTTCTTTCGCCTTGGTTTGAGATTGGGGCTATGGCGGCCATTAGCGCCATCGGCTGTATGATTTTAGGTGGGCGGTTGAACGGTTGGCATGGCATGTTATTTTTGTTCGTCGTCGGCGCTTTGAGTGTAGGACTAGGAGAGTTCCTCCGTACGCTAGATAAGATTAGCCCCGATTCCACATGGCAAACTTTCTACGCTCAATGGAAGTCAGGTAGAGCTTTTTTACTTGTACGCGCCGTGAGCGGCGCGCTGATTTGGTGTCTAGCTTGGTATTTCTATCCGCAGGCGCGGTTGGAACGTTCGGATGAATAGGTCCCATTCTGCATGGTGCGGAAAACAAGTATGAAACATCATCAAGTCTATCGTCCAATGCGCGTCAACCTCTTTGATCTGCTCATTATTTTATGGGGCTGTGGCATGCTGCCATTATGGGGAGTGGGTTTATATTCTTCATTTGAGGAAGGGCCATTGGTGCAAAGCCTGGTGATGCCACTGACCGCCCTTGTCGTGGCGTTTTGTTTTATCGTTGCGCCGCTTTGTAGCCTGCGCAAAGGCGTAGCTGTGCTCGCGCTCCTTTGTACGGCTGGTTTCACTGTTGCCCATATTGTCTATAATGCCGGTACATTAGCGCTATTGATCTTCGGATTGGGGTTTGCGCTTGTTTTTTTCTGGCTGCCAACTATTTTGCTGTTTTTATCTTCCTTGCCCCGTTACCATGTGCGCTTCTTCGCTGCTGCCGACATGGTGGTGAACGCCAGATTTTGGGGGATTCTAGCGCTCGCTGTCGCCATGCTGCTTGTGTTGATTGGCGGGTTGTATGGGTTTGGGCTCTCTTTTTAGGAACCGCATGGATAGCTTGGCTGAAATTTTATTTAGACGGGCCGTTTGCAAACTGTGACCTAGGTCATGGCTGGTTCAGGCGTAGAACGTCAGTCATGTAGTTAATTTGTTCAAAGCTGACTTGTTCAGATCGTGCTTAAACGAGCTGATCATCGGTGTGCCTTGGCTGGCGCGCCAGCAAAATTGATCCTGCAGCACCCAGCGCGGCGGCGGCCAGAGTCCAGAAAACCGGCGCGTACTGGCCAGCCCAGGTATACAGGAAGCCCATACCGACCGGCGCGCTGGCTTTGGCCAGGGTCATCGCCAGGGACATGGCCCCGTTGATGCTACCATAGTTCGTTACGCCGTAGAACTCCGCCACCAACGCGGCACGGGCCGGCGAACTAGCCCCGGACCCTGCGCCGAAAAGGGCCGCCCCGGCCAAGATGGCCAAGCCACTGGGTGCGGCCAGCAAGATCAACACGCCCAGTGCCATCATGCCAAAAAGCGCCGCCGTAATCCAACGGAGAGATAGCCGGCTGCCCAATGGCGCAAAGACCAATCGTCCAGGAATCTGACTGCCACCCAATACACTCACGGTCAGGGCCGCAAAGCTGAGTGGGTAACCACGCTCGGTGAGAAATGGGATCAGATGCACGGAGACGGCGACCGCAGCAAAGACGGACAGTGAAAATGCCGTCGAAAAACACCAGAAGTTTGCCCCCCGCAACGCCTCACGCACGGTTGCGTGCGTTTCTACACGATATTGCGAATGAACCGCACGCCGCGTCGCTGCCATGTTGCCATCTGGTACAGCGCCGACAACAGCTGGATCGCGGCGCAAGATCAGCGCATGTAACGGAATGGTGATCACGGCCAGCAAGGCCGCCAGGATCGACAAGGCAGTCCGCCAACCGTAGGCTTGCGTCAAATGAGTGGCCAGCGGTACAAAGATCACGCTAGCCAGCCCGCCACCAAAGGTTAGCACCGTTAACGCTTGGCTACGGCGGCGCACAAACCACGTCGCAATCACCGCAAAGGCTGGTTCGTAGAGCACAAACGCCATGATCACGCCGATGCCAAGCCAAATCGCATAGAAACCAACTAAAGTTTGCACGTGCGCCCAGGCGATCACCAGGAGCACGGCCAGGCAAGAACCGAGCGTCATGACCCCACGTGCGCCATGCTGATCCAGCCAACGCCCGACCGGCACGGCGGTTATTCCAGAGACCAACAGAGCGAGCGAAAATGCCCCAGTCAAGGCCGCCCGCGACCAATGGGTTTCAACTTGCATGGGGGTCAGCATGGCGCTGAAGCCGTAGTAGAGAATCCCCCACGAGACCGGCTGGGTGATTGCCAGCGCGGTCACGACCACCCAGCCGTAGTAAAAGGGTAGATGGCCCAACCAGGGTTGGGCCGTTGGCTGCTCACTCGCCAACGTTTTTAAAAAAGAGTTTTTCATCGCTTTTGCTCAGTAGTGCGGCGGTTAATTACTACCACATGGTACACAGACAGTAGAAAAAGCGGTTACACAGAGCACACAGAGAAGGCACAGAGAGCGCAGAGGAAAAGCAGAAAACTTGCGCTAGCGTTTTTTCTCTGTGTCAGCTTTTTCCTATCGTCTGCCTAACATGCGTTACTATATTTGGAGAATAGAAATCTCCAATCTCTATTCTCCAAACTCCCTAACAACAATTGCCGCGCGCCGCGGGCGCAACTGTCGCCACCACTGTCGCCACAACTGCGGCCTTGGTCTCAGGTGTGCAGCAAGCACTGGCATCAATGGTCGCATTTTCTGTGCAGCACTCATCGACCCCACAACAGGCGCTAGTTGCCACCGGCTGCACATCAAAACCCGCAAAATCGAATTCGATCAAATTCTTCGCCAACGACTGCGGCGCGCTGCCACAGCAGGAGCCACCCAAGCCCAATCCACTGGCATCTACCCCGGCTGGTACGCCACAGACGCCGGTCTCTGGCAATTCCAACTGTACATCCGCCGCCGCGGCCCAATCGCCAACCAAGGCCGCCACGACTGACCGTACTTGCTCATAGCCAGTCGCCAATAGGAAGGTGGGGGCGCGGCCATAACTCTTCATGCCAACCATATAAAACCCTTGTTCGGGGTGGCGCAACTCTTTTTCGCCATGCGGCGGCACACTGCCACAGCTGTGAAAGTTCGGATCGATCAAGGGGGCAATCGCCGAAGGGGCTTCGACGCTGGCATGCAAATCTAGCCGCAACTCACGCAAGAAATCCAGATCAGGTCGTGAGCCCGTGGCAGCAATCACTTCGTCGGCAAGAATACTTTGCTCACCCTGAAGCGTATCGCCGATCAGCCGAAGCTGCTCACCCACTCGCTCTACCCGCGTCGTAAAGAAGGGCGTAATCACCTGGACGGCGCCAGCGTCTACCAGTTGCTTAATGCGAATGCCAAGCAGACCGCGCCCTGGCAACTGGTCATTTTCCAGCCCACCATACGTTGCCTCTACCCCCGCTTTGCGCAAGATCCAGGTGATTTGCGTCGCGGGATCTTCCTCATGTAAATCCATTAACTCCAAAATCGCGTTGATCGCCGAATGACCGCCCCCAACCACCGCCACCCGTTTGCCGAGATAACGCGCGCGCGCCTTGCCCAACAGATGGGGGATGCCATAGGCAATCTTGTCTTGGTTGGCGCGTTCACCAGGTGCGAACAGTCCATCCGCGCCAACTGGATTGGGGGTGGCCCAGGTGCCGGTTGCGTCGATGACAGCGCGGGCAAGAAAGGTCTCTTCTTCCCCGTTGATGTCCACTTGCAAGACAAAGGGAGCATTATCCCGGCCCTGATCCTTCATCTTATCGATGCGCCGGCGACTGATTGCCGTAACCCGACTGTTCAGGTGAATCTGAGGTTGCAGCTGGGGGGTGCTGGCCAGCGGCAGTAGATAGTCATCAATTAATGCATGGCCCGTGGGTATTTTGTCTGGATCAGGTGGCTGCCAACCAGTTTCGGCTAACAGCGCCACGGCGGCTTTATCCACACACCAGCGCCAGGGTGAGAAAAGTGATACATGGCCCCATGTGCGAATGTTGGCGGCGATCTGGGCGCCAGCTTCAAAAATGATCGGCGTCTCACCGCGTTGGATCAGGTGGGCCGCCGCCGCCAACCCCACCGGGCCAGCACCAATGACAGCAACCGGCAAATTTTGAGCGTTCATCGAATTTCCTTTCTGAAAGTAAACACTAAATAGATAAATATCAATATAGTCGGGCAAAAAAACTTAGGTGGGTTGACCGCCAATCCACTCACCCACTAACATCCGCAATTGTTGCAACTGGGCTGGGCGCACAAAATAATAAGCCCAGAGGCCGCGCATTTCGTAATCAACCAAACCAGCTTCGCGCAACGCTTTCAGGTGATGAGAAATGGTTGGCTGTGTCAGATCAAATTGGCTTTCAATGTCACAGACGCAGACCTTGCCCCCAAACCGGCTGAGAATGTCGACAATTTGTAGCCGCACCGGCTGGCCGAGCGCCTTAAACATCTGCGCCAATTGCTGCGCTTCGTCACTGGCCAAGCGCAGCGCAGGTAATTCATCACAACAGGCAGCACTCGTCGTTGCGAGTGGGATTTTCTCATGAATGTTCAACATGTTTCGAGTATACACTCTATATAGATAAATGTCAATATAGCAATTTCGTTTTGCTATGTTAAACTAGAGCAACCCAATCATACCTATAAATTCTTTGTTCTCCCCATTCTTTCTACTTCCCAGGAGGAACCATGTACAGTCAGCACCTTGCGCAGCGCGCGGCGGAGAATCGGCCGATCCGTGTTGGCATCATCGGCACGGGCAAATTTGGCAGCGGCCTGGTCGCCCAATTGTCTCAGATGCGCGGCATGGAAGTCGCCGTGATCGCCGAAATCAATGCCGAACGGGGCAAGCGCGCCTATACCGCAGCGGGCCGTCTGCCCGATGATGCAATTCGCGTCGCTAAAAACGCCGGTGAATTAAACGACGTGATTCGTAGCGGCAAACGTGCCGTCGTCGAAGATGGCCTGTTGGTCACGACATCCGAATTGGTCGATGTCGTGGTTGAGGCCACAGGGCTCCCCGAAGTGGGCGCGCGTATGGCCTATGAAACGTTGTTGAACCGCAAACATCTCGTGATGGTCAACGTCGAAACCGATGTGACTGTCGGCCCCCTATTGCGGCGTATGGCGGACGCCGCCAATGTTGTTTACACCCAAGTAGATGGCGATCAGCCCGGTTGCACGATGAATATGATTGAATGGGCGCGCACGCTAGGCTTTGAAATTGTGGCGGCCGGTCGCGGTACGATTCTCTATGCGGATGACCCAATCGGCACGCCGGATAGTGTGCCACAACGGTATAATTTTCCGCAGGAGATGATCGACCGGCGCAACATCAATCTCAAAATGTACAACTCGTTTCGCGATGGCACCAAGGCCCAGGTGGAAATGACGGCGCTGGCGAATGCCGCCGGTCTGGTGCCGGACAAGCGCGGCATGCACGAGCCGTCGGTTAATATTCAGGATATTGCGCGTGCGTTCAGCTTGAAAGAAGAAGGCGGCTTGCTCAGCCAACATGGTGTGGTCGAACTGGCCAATAGCGTTGCGTCGGATGGCAAGACCTTATTGCCGAACGCCCTCGGTATGGGGGTCTTCTGTGTGATCCGCACCGAACACCCTTTTATCCAAGAAGATCTGAAAGTCTATAACTTGCAGCCGGGCGGCAACGAGCACAACTATCTGCTCTATCGGCCCTATCATCTAGTGGCGGTCGAGGCGCCGATCTCCATTGCCAACGCCGTGCTTTACGGACAACCGACCGGCAGTACCTTGCCCACGGCCACTGCCGAGGTGATCACCGTGGCCAAACGCGATCTGGAAGAGGGGGAAACGTTGGATGGCGGCGGTGGCTACACCGTGCTTGGCATGTGCGAGAAGGCGACGGTTGCCCGCGCTGAAAAACTGTTACCACTGGGGCTTTCCAGCGGCGCGAAGTTAAAGCAAGATGTAGCTGCGGGGCAAGCCATCACTTATGACATGGTAGATTTAGACGAGGATTCATTTGTGCTCAAGTTGCGCCGTTTGCAGGATGCGACGGCGTGAAAGCGGCCTCACCCCCGCACCCTACGGGTGCTCCCCTCTCCTGAACGCGCCCAAGGGCACCCGGCTGTTTCAGAAGAGGGGGACGCTTCAGTAGAAGCGCACACATCCAAATCAACTGCTTGGCTCAGGGTCTTCTGAACTCGGCCTTTCGATTCAGGAGACCCTGTTGGGGGGTGAGGCCGCCCTACCCTAGCGGGCTGTGGTCCAACAGACCTTCGCGTACCGCCCACGCATAGAAATCACGCAGAGCATCCAGGTGATGTTCGTAGCGTGGCACTTGCAAATACTGCTTTAACCAACTTGGCGACACCATTTCCAACAGGTTCGGCTGGCCGGTGGCCAGCCAGTGTTCGGCCATCACTTCTAAATGTTGCCGATAAGCACCAGCCAAATGCGGCCGGACGTGGACTAGCTGACCGAGAAAACTGTCCACTGCCCCGACTAGCGTGCGCTCGTGGACAAGCATAAGATTACCCATGGATTTCACCTCTACGCTTACGCCCAAGGCCCCGTGATCGTCACCAAAGCAGGGCGCGGGAGCTCTTTGCCGCCCGCCGGCCAATGGCTGCTGAGTTCGGTCAACGAAGCCGATTCTTCACCTGGATGTTGCACTGACAAGAAAAGTGTACTACCGTCCGGTGTCCAACTGGGGCCAGTCATTTCGCATTCCACTGGGCCAGAGGCAAATTGGTAGGCCACGCCCGCATCCGATCCGCTGGTATGAAAGTAGAACATCCCATTGTTGCCCAGGAACTTATAGATGCCCGCGTTGAGCCGCGAGCTAGAAACGTCGGTCACCATCCACAGATTGCCTTTGCCATCAAAGACCAGATTATCGGGCGATGAGAAACCGCTCTGCGGGCCACCCACGGCAAAGATGCTCCAGCTAAAGGTCTCGGAGGCCGGATCATCATTATCTTCCTGTAAGCGCACGATCTGGCCGTGGAAATTGCCGTGACCGGTGTTGTTGGTCAACGACATGTAGACGCTGCCGTCAAGCGGATGAATTTCGATATCTTCAGGGCGATC
>JAPLGZ010000425.1 GCA_026389895.1 Chloroflexota bacterium
AAATGACAGGCCATAAAGTGCGGATAGGAAATAAGATGTCCACCAACCGGCTGGATCAACAAATCCAGTTCATTCTGGAAATTGACAAACTAAAGAGCATTTTGCGGCGCACCAGTTTGATTAACGAGGCGCGTCGCGAAAATTCCGCCGAGCACAGTTGGCATATTGCACTGATGGCGGTGCTGCTCGTCGAACATGCCAACGAAACGCTAAATCTGACGCACGTCGTCAAAATGTTGCTGATCCATGATATTGTTGAAATCGACGCGGGCGACACCTTTGCCTATGCCGGGGTGAACAAAGCGGACCAGCAAGCCAAAGAGACAATTGCCGCAGAGCGGATCTTTGGGCTCTTGCCCAGCGACCAAGCAGTTGAGTTGCGGGCGCTCTGGGAAGAATTTGATGCCATGAGCACGCCCGAAGCCAAGTTTGCCAATGCGGTTGACCGGCTGATGCCGATCCTGCATAATTATCAGAATCAGGGAGGCACCTGGCGCGAACATGGGGTCACATTGGCGAAAGTTGAGCAACGTGTCAGCCCGATTGGCGACGGTTCCGCCGAACTCGGCCAACTGACCCAAGCCATCTTAGCAGACGCCATTGCGCAGGGCTTCATTCATCGATAAACAATGACCCAATTCCAGATTCGCCAGTGTACAGAGCCAACATGTCGTCTTCGTTTTCCAGTGACGCCCGAAGATCGGATTGGCAAGCATTGCCCGCGTTGTGGTTCGCCCATTCAGATTGTGATCGAGCAACCGGATACAGCACCGATCAGCCTGATCGATCCGGCGGCGCAACCGCTGGCCTTGCATGTGCTGCTCGACAATGTGCGCAGCACCTTCAACGTTGGTTCCATCTTCCGAACTGCCGACGGCGCCGGGGTGCAGCAACTCTATCTTTGTGGCATTACACCTACACCCGAGCATCCCAAAGTTGGCAAAACAGCTTTGGGTGCAGAACAGGCCATTGCCTGGTCACAGCATCATAACGCCGTCGATCTGGCTTGCAGCTTACAGGCAAGAGGCGCTACACTGTGGGCATTGGAAGACGGTCCCACTGCTGCATCCTTATTCAAACCGACCAGCCTGGCCATGTCCGAGCCCGTTGTCCTGATCATGGGCAATGAAGTGACGGGCGTTGATCCCGGTTTGCTGGCCATTTGTGACCGTATATTGGCGATTCCCATGAGTGGCGTCAAACGGTCGCTCAATGTGGCGACGGCTTTTGGCATCGCCATCTACGAGATCCGCAGACAACTAGAAGAGAGAAATAAGCACCTATGAGCCAACGATTGGCCCCCAAAGCATCAGCCGCCGACACCCTGGGCGTGATCGGTTTACCAGCGCCGATTACGCAATTAGCTGCCCAAAAATGGGATGCCATTGTGATCGGCGCCGGGCATAATGGATTAACCTGCGCAGCCTATCTGGCACGCGCCGGCAAACGCGTGCTGGTGTTTGAGGCACGCGAACGGATCGGCGGCGCGTGCACGTTAGAAGAACCCTGGCCAGGCTATCGAATTTCGCCCTGCGCCTATCTGGCCGGCTTGTTACACCCGTTGGTGATCGAAGAACTGAACTTTCCGGCCTATGGCTATCACTGGACGCCCGCCTCCGCCGGCATGTTTGTGCCGTTTGATGATGGCTCGAGCATCCAATTCTGGGATGATGACGACCAGTGCGACGCCGAGATCGCCCGCTTCGCCCCGCAGGATCTGACGGGTTGGCGCGCCATGACCGCCGTCAAACGGCGGGCGCGCAACGCCATTCGTCCCCCCGGCGAGGGTGATATGTGGATCGGGCGTGCGCCGACACGGGCGATGATCGAAGAACGTTTGCAGGGCGACCAGGAAGCGATCAACCTGTTATTCGAGTGGTCGATGGTCGAATATATCGAACATTACCTGCAAGATGAGCGGCTTCAGTATGCCCTGCTCGGCCAGGGTGTGATCGGCACCAATGCCAGCCCTCACGATCCTGGCACGGCGTCGATCCATTTTCACCATGCCTCGGGACGGCTCGGCGGGATGCCAGGCATGTGGGGCTATGTCAAAGGTGGCATGGGCATGGTCTCGTTTATTTTATGCGACATCGCGCGCGACGCGGGCGCAGTGATCGCGGCAGGTCTCCCCGTCGCCCAAATCTTGCCCGGCGAAGGCGTGGAACTCATGGGTGGCGAACGGATCTACGCGCCAATCGTCGTCTCTAACGCCGATCCGCAGGTAACGTTACGCATGTTGGGCGCCGCCGTTGATCCAGCCTGGCAAGCCCAAGTTGCAGCGGTGCCAATTACGGGCTGCACCGTAAAAATCAATGTGGCGCTGCATGAACTGCCCAACTTTACGGCGCGGCCTGGGACACGCGAACCGCACCATTTTGGCCAGATCAACATCCCTTTGACCAAACAGGAATGGAAGGATTATCCCGCGCTGGCGCAAGCCGGCCAGTTGCCACCACGCTTGTGGACCGAGCTTTATTTCCAGACCGCCCACGATGCCTCCGTTGCGCCCCAGGGGATGGAGACGATGAGCGTTTTTGCGCAGTATGTCCCCTATACCTTTGCCGAAGGCAGTTGGGCCACCCGGCGCGATGAAGTAGGCCGTTTGGCCATCGCCTCGATTGCCCGCCATTGCAGCAATTTGCCAGACGCAATCGCCCACATCGAAGTGATGGGGCCACCCGATATCGAGCAAAAGGTGGGTCTCACCGGCGGTCATATCTTCCAGGGCGAATGTCTGCCCGATTATATGTGGAGTAAGCGACTGAGCGCACGCACGCCTATGCCGGGGGTATTTCTCTGTGGCGCCTGTACGCACCCCGGTGGCAGCGTGATCGCCATGAATGGTCGCAATGCAGCGATGGAAATTTTGCAGGGTGCGTAAGACTTAAGCAAACCAGGGTGCCCGAAAGCCGCAAAGCCAACTTGGAAACAACGATAGTAACTTTGCGGCTTTGCGTGCGTAAGGCCCGACGACAACTGATCGGGACAAATGACCGGGTTGCACGATCATGCGTAAATCTAAAATCGTAAATCCTAAATTATTAAGCAGGAGCAATTAACTTTATGAAATTCCCACCACCTTTCTACCGCTGGCGTCCTCATCCTTGGCATGGCCTGGAAATTGGCCCCAATCCTCCCAGTGTAGTTCATGCCTACATAGAGATCACGCCCTTTGATATGATGAAATATGAAGTTGACAAAGCCACTGGCTACCTACGGATTGACCGGCCTCAGCGTGGCTCTTCGCATCCGCCAGCCCTGTACGGTTTTATCCCGCGCACCTATTGCGACAAACATGTCGCCAAATTGTCCAGCTCGGCAGAGCGTGGCGATGGAGATCCGCTTGATATTTGTGTCGTCACCGAACGGCCGATCAATCGTTCGGAACTGATTGTCAATGCGCGCGTGGTGGGTGGGTTAGATGTTAATGACGGTGGTGAAGCTGATGACAAGATCATTGCGGTGCTCGAAAATGATTACGTCTGGGGCAAGGCCGAAGATATTTCTGACTTACCGCCGGTGCTGGTCGAACGGCTACGCCACTACTTTGCTACCTATAAAATGATTCCCGGTGAGCCTTCCAAGTTGACCGTCGAAGGCGTCTATGGGCGCGAACATGCCTTGCTTGTGATCGAGGCAGCCATGAAGGATTATTACGAAGAGTATGGTCAATAACCTCCGCGGCCACTGGGAAAGCCGCTATCGTCAAGGAGACACGCCCTGGGACACACGCGTGACACCGCCAGAGGTGGTCCAATTTTGGACGGATCATCCAGCGACGCCAGGTAGCGTGGCTTTGGATATCGGTTGTGGCGCTGGCACCAACGTCGCCTATCTCGCCAGTCGTGGGCTATTCACCATCGGCTGTGATCTGGCCGGCAACGCGTTGGCGCTCGGTCTAGAACGAATCCGGCGCGACCAGGCGCCACTCTTGCCACACGTTCAATTCTTGCAGGTTGATGTCACGCGGCTGCCGTTACAGAACGCCCAGGCGGTCTATATCCTGGATATCGGCTGTTTTCACGGACTCGCCTTTGCAGATCGGGCGGCCTACGTCCAAGGCGTCATTGAAAATTTAGCCCCTGGTGGCTATTATCATCTCTTTGCGTTTGACCTGCGGCCAGAAACCGAGTGGCTGCCCGACAAACCGCCCCGCGGCGTCGGCGAAGACGAAATCCAGATACGTTTTGCGCCGCAACTCAAAATCGTTGAAATGATCGTTGGTCGTCCGGATCGACAAGCCTGTCGCTGGTACTTGTTGCAAAAACAGTAACGGGTAGAAAATTCTCACGCAAAGTGAATCAGCCTTTGACGCTTGCTTTGCGTGAGAATCCTGGCATTTTACACAGGCCCTATCCCACAAGAGTGAATGATGAGTTGGCATCAAAAAACGCTTACCCTGCCGCCTAAACCGCGGGGCTTTCACCTGATTACCCAAGAGCTCGTGGCGCAATTGCCCGAACTCCGGCAATATGCGATCGGGATTGCCCATATTTTCATTCAACATACCTCAGCTTCCCTGGCGCTCAACGAAAATGTGGAACCCGAAGTGCGCGCCGATCTCGAAGCACACTTTAATAAACTTGTGCCCGAAAATGCCCCCTACTACACCCACACCTATGAAGGGCCCGACGATATGCCTTCTCACATCAAAGCGGTCCTCCTCGGCAGCAGTTTGGCCATCCCCATCACCAACGGTCGTTTGAATCTGGGCACTTGGCAAGGCATCTATCTGTGTGAGCATCGCAACCGCGGTGGGGCACGACGCGTTGTCGTTACCTTGCATGGTGAAGCCGCACCAACAACCGGATAAAACGAACATCCATACATCCCCATCCTTTTACGCCGAACCGAGCGAACAGATTGATCGCGATTGATTTGGCGCCCTGTTTCGTGTGCGTTGCTTGTACAATGGGCGAAAAATGAACACTTCTTAGGCTGTCGAATGAGCACTGCGCAGCGGTATCATCTGGATCAAAGCTCATCCATAGTAGATGAGTTCATCTCTCAGGTAGATCCAACTACAGTTGATACCAATCAATCGAAAAAAGGAGATCATTCATGTCATCCATCATGCGGTTTGTCGGATTCGTCCTCATTGGCGCCCTCACTTTGTCTAATGGGTTCGTTGTGCAGGCCGCGCAACCTGCGGCCACCGCGGGCAAGCATAGGCCGCAAGCGCCAGCCGCTAGCCTCTATTTGCCACTGATCAACAAAGGCTATGCCATTCTCAATGACGCCGTTCGTGCGATTGAGCCGGCCGCCCAAGCTGGCGTCTTTAATACACCTTTTGACGCTGCACCGGATCCCCAGGGCAACACGATTTATTTCACAGCAAAGAGTGCACAGGGTGCAGGTCTGTTTAGCGTACCGGCAGCGGGAGGTGCGGTAGCCACAGTCCAGGTTGGCGCACCGTTTACGCTCCCGGTGGGGCTTGCCATCAGCACCAACGGGCAGACGATCTATGTGGCCGATCCTAACGCGACATTGGACGCCGCCAAAGGGGCAATTTTTAGCGTAGCGGTCACCGGTGGCGCGCCCAAAGTGATCGCCGAGACTATTGGCACAGCGCCGCGCGGGCTAGAGGTTGTCCAGGAAAACGGGGTGGATATGGTCTACTTCACCGGCGTAAATCCGGGTGACCATCTGCCGGCGGTGATGAAAATTCCAGCCAGTGGTGGCGCACTGAGCGTCGTTGCCAAAGGGATGCCCTTTGTGAACCCAGTCGGCGTGACGATTGACAAAAATGGCATCGTTTATGTAACCGATGATGCAGCCTCTACGCCTGATCTGGGCAGCGTCTTTCGGATTACGGGGGGCCAAGTCGAGCCGCTTGCCGATCATGTGCGTTTGGGTAAACCGGCAGGCATTACGCTGACACTCGATGAATCACTCTTGTTAATTTCCGCACTGGATATAAATGCTGGCAGCGCGCAAGTGCTCGTGATCGATCTACAAACAGGGCAACAGGGGATCGTCAATAAAGTGATCGGGGTGAATCACGCTTCTGGGGGCTTGCATCGCGCCCATGATCGGGATGTGATGGCCTGGGCAGACCTCACAGCAGGCACCGGAGGAACCGTCTTTCGCATCAATTTCAAGTAAGAGAGGCAGGGTTAAAACGGTGGCCAATATGGCCACCGTTTTTATTACCGTTCAATGGGCAGACCAAGCACTTACACTCATAAACTTCCTAGTCTAGCAGTTGTGCATAACTATATTTCCATATCTGATAATTATCACAATGGTCAATTATATGATATAGAAGAGCTTGACATTCAATCATCTGGTCGATCATTCTGATGGATTGAGAGTAAATCCTGGAGATTTGTTGATGCATCTAGCCAAACGCCACAGGATTGTCCTGCTCGCTAGTTTACTAATGGCCCATGTTGTCCTGGCGGGCGCCTATAGTGCCCTTAACCCCTTGGGAGAAGCGCCTGATGAAGTTGATCATTGGGCGTATGTGGTCCATCTGGCACGGGAACGAAGTTTATCGACCAGCCCACGTATGACGCAGGGCAAACATCCACCTTTCTATCATGCAACGGCTGCGCTAATTGCCAGTTTAGGGCAACCGGCTTTTAAATTTTTGCGCGCCAATCCTGATGTGCAGATTCAACACGACGCTGGGGGCGCACCCAACTTTTTTATTCATACCACGCTAGAAAGTTGGCCCTGGCAAGGCGGGGCGCTGGCTTTTCATATGGCACGGCTTTGGTCTGTGTTCTTAAGCACCTGCACCGTGGCGGCCACCTATGGGTTGATGCGAACCGCCTTCCCGCGGCAACGGGTTCTGGCATTAACCACAGCGGGTGTTCTGGCTTTTTTGCCTGAATTCGTCTTTATCAGCGGAGCCGTCAATAATGACAATGCCGCGGCGATCTTTGGCACGGTGGCGCTTTGGGGTGGTTTTGCGATCTATCGAGCTGGCGGCCAGTTTAAAGCAGGCTGGTGGACACCTTTAGCATTGGGCTTGGGGTTGCTGGCGAAGGTGAGCACCCTGGCGCTGTGGGGTATTATCGGCGGCGCTATTCTGCTGGGTACGGTCACAGCAGAAATGAGCAAGCAGCCCCCCAAAGATGAAAACTGGCTATTTACCTTAGCGAATTACACGCGAGCAGGCTGGCGAACGTGGCCACAAGGGCTCAAAACTGAATTATTGGTTTTTGCACCAGCCTTGCTGATCGCGGCGCCCTGGCTTGTGCGCAA
>JAPLGZ010000095.1 GCA_026389895.1 Chloroflexota bacterium
CAATCCCATACGCCGCCAATTGCGCGCCCGCTTTGCGCCCAATATTGATAGATTGAGCACAAATAGCATCTCTGCGAAAATCGTTCTGCATTTTTTTGTTAGGCTAATCCAAATCAATAATGATCAAGGGATGGCGCTCTACGCCCATTGCATGATCGCCCGACCTGACAGGTCGGGCGATCACCATTTTTCTAGTGGTTTGGGAGTAGCCTTATTGCGTCGCCCGACGACAAACGAACAGTTGACAGCGATGCCAAGCAATGCTAAAATCCGCTCAATCTTGGTTCTGTTGCTCAATTCATAGGGAGGCGGAGAATTTTTCTTCATCACCACCGCCCAGATTATTGCCTCGATTCCTCACACACGCAACACACCATCACACTAGCAAGACATCATCAAACAGATCTTAGGCATCACCCAGATCTTAGGGTTCACACAGATCGTAGGTCCTTATGCTCAAAGCAGAAATCCGGCCCGGCGCCTATTACGATTCGGTTATCCTCATGCAATTACAGCGGGCGCTGGCAGCGTTACCCGGCGTCCAAGAAGCCGGCGTAGTGATGGGCACAGCCGCCAACAAAGAATTGTTAGCACAAAGCGATCTGTTCGCCCCCGAAGTAGCGACCGTTGCGGCGGACGATCTGATCATTGTCGTGCGCACCGAAAACGCCGACCAGGCCAGCACAGCCCTGGCCCAAGTCAACGGTCTGCTAACGCGCCGTCGCAACGAAGCGGCGGACGACGAATATCGGCCCAAAACGCTGGCATCCGCCACGCAAATGCAACCGGATGCCCATTGGGTCTTGATTTCGGTGCCTGGCCGTTATGCGGCCGGCGTCGCCAAAGAAGCCCTGCGGCTGGGCAAACATGTCTTTTTATACAGCGATAATGTTTCGCTGGAAGAGGAAGTGGCGATCAAACAGGCGGCGGCCGCCAAAGGCCTGCTCGTGATGGGGCCAGACTGCGGCACGGCGATTGTCAATGGTGTTGGCCTGGGCTTTGCCAATCGAGTGCGGCGCGGTTCGATTGGTGTGGTCGGCGCATCCGGCACCGGGCTACAACAGGTGACAGCCCGCATTCATCAACTGGGTGGCGGCATCACCCATGCGTTCGGCACTGGCGGGCGTGATCTGTCGGAAACAGTGGGCGCGATCACGGCGCGCCAGGCCCTGGATCTGCTCAGCCGCGATCCAGCGACCAAAGTAATTGTCCTGATTTCCAAACCACCCGCGCCACGGGTGGCCGAGGAGTTGCTACGCCTGGCCCGCGCCACCGGCAAACCGGTGATCGTGGATTTTATCGGCTATAAACCCGCCGAAAGTCAACAAGATAATCTCTATTTTGCCCATACCTTAGATGCAACGGCGGCCCTGGCTGTCGAAATTGCCGCCTTCGAGGCCAGCACCAAAGCGATCGAATCGCCTAGCATGCCATTCACCACGAGTCAACGTTATCTGCGCGGCCTCTTTTCTGGCGGCACCCTCGCCTATGAAGCCATGTTGATCTTGCAAGAATATCTGCCAGCCGTCTACTCGAATGCGCCATTCGACAAGCGCTTCAAACTCGCCAAAGCGACCGTCAGTCAAGGTCATACCATTGTCGATTTAGGCGAAGATGAGTTCACCGTGGGCCGGCTTCACCCCATGCTAGACCATGAACTGCGCATCAAGCGGCTGCACCAAGAAGCGGCAGACCCAGAGACGGCGATCATTTTGCTCGACGTAGTATTGGGTGATGGCGCACACCCTGATCCAGCCAGCGAGCTAGCCCCGGCGATTGCCGACGCGCTAGCCAGCGCTGAGCAAGCAGGCCGCCAGTTAAAAATTGTTGCGGTCGTTGTGGGTACAGACGAGGATCCGCAGGGATTTGACCATCAAGTTGAACAATTGCAAGCCGTGGGCGCGCAAATTGAATTTAACAATGAAACTGCGGTCCGCGCCGTTGGTCAGCAGTTGCTCCAGTTAAACCGCCCCACAGACTTCGTGTCCATCGATCTAGCCATCCTTCAGGAGCCATTGGTGGCCCTCAATGTCGGCTTGGAATCATTTACCGCTAGCCTGATAGCCCAAAACACGCCGGTGCTTCAAGTTGATTGGCGACCACCGGCGGGCGGCAACGAACGGTTGGCCAGCATTCTGGCGCGCATGAAACGCCAGTCCACGCTTCCATCACCTTAATCCCATTCAACAAACGGAGTCTTTCATGATTGACATTGATCAAGCCAACACCGAAGCCACCACGCGCATGATGGAAGCGCGCCCGGTTCTGACCAGCCTGGGCTTGGCCCGCGATGTGATTCCCGGCATGCGCGAAAATCTAATTCTCCATGCAGGGCCGCCGATCACTTGGGATCGGATGTCTGGCCCGCTCAAAGGCGCCATTATCGGCGCGTTGATCTTCGAGGGCAAAGCCCAGGACGCCACGGCAGCCGAAGCGCTGGCAACGTCTGGCGAGATCGACTTTGAACCATGCCATCATCACAACGCCGTCGGGCCAATGGCGGGCGTTACGTCGGCGTCGATGGCCGTCTATATTATCGAAAACCAGACGCACGGCAACCGCGCCTTTTCGAATCTGAATGAAGGGTACGGCAAAGTATTGCGTTACGGCGCGTACAGCCAGGACGTACAAGACCGGCTGCATTGGATGCACAATGTGATGGCGCCGGTGCTCAAAGCGGCGATCGAAGCGAACGGTGGCATCGACATTCGCGCCCTGCTGGCTGAAGCACTGCATATGGGCGATGAAGGCCACAATCGCAACAAAGCTGGTTCGATTCTCTACACAAAAATTCTCGCGCCACACATTGCCCGCGGCGCGCCGAATGGCAATATCGCCGGTGACATCATCAAGGGGCTGGGGGATAACGCCTTGAGCGTGCTCAACCCAGTGATGGCGGCGTGCAAGGCGATGAGCGATGCGGCCCACGGCATTGAAGGCAGCACGATTGTCACGACGATGGCGCGCAATGGCACCGATTTTGGCATCCGTGTCAGTGGCCTGGACGACCGGTGGTTTACGGGGCCGTCGCAGGTGCCGGATGGGCTCTATTTTCCGAGCTATTCGTTGGCCGACGCCAACCGCGATATCGGCGACAGTACAATCACAGAGACTGCGGGGATTGGTGGTTTTGCGATGGCCGCCGCGCCCGCGATTGTTACCTTTGTGAGCGGCAAACCGAGAGATGCGATTACGGCCACGATGGAGATGTACGAGATCACCTTCACCGAACACAAGACCTTTACGATTCCTGCGCTCGATTTCCGTGGCACACCCACTGGCATTGACATCCGCAGCGTCGTCGAAACCGGCATCACGCCGCGCATCAACACGGGCATTGCGCACAAAAATGCGGGTGTTGGGCAGATCGGCGCCGGTTTGGTGCGCCCGCCGATGGAAATTTTTGAAGAAGCGTTAGTCACGTTTGCAGAGCGGTATGGATTCGAATAATTAATTATTGACGTTCGAAGCCGCTGTCAACGGATTTGGGGAACGGATTGAACGGATTATCACCAACGAAGCCGCTGTCAACGGATTTTGGGAACGGATTGAACGGATTATCACCAACGAAGCCACTGTCAACGGATTCGGGGAACGGATTAAGGACTAATCAATCCGTTTAATCGGCTCCCAAAATCCGTTGACAGCGGTTGCAGTGTCATACGCCTTAATCATTCACATTTACAGGAGAAAATCATGCCCCAAAAAATTTACGATTTATCCCAAGATCTGAACGCCGATGCTTCGTTTTGGCCGTTCTATCCCCCTTTTGAGGCCAAATATTTCAAGCGCAAATCTGAGCATGGCGTCAATGCACAGATTATTACCAGTTCCAATCACATGGGCACCCATTTGGATGCGCCGAAACACTTTGTCACCAAGGGCAAGACGATTGATCAGTTGCCGATTGAATGGCTCTGGGGGCCCGGCGTCATTGTGGATCTGAGCTATCTGGATGAACTAGATATGTTCTACCCCGAAGATATCGAAAAACGCGTAGAGGTGCGCGAAGGCGATATCCTCTTTATCAACACCGGCTGGAGCAAATATGCCTATTACGGCCCCGACGCCGATGAGGAAAAGTACATCCAGCGCCATCCCGGCCCGCATCACAGCATCTGCCAATGGCTGCTCGACAAAAAGATCAAGGTGTGGGGCGTCGATATGGTCTCGACCGACCACCCGATGAATTTACCCATTGGGCGTTTCTTGGGTCGCGGCGGGCTTGAACATTGGCAGAAGGTGCGCGCCCAGTGCGAGGCCAAATTTGGCGCGGATCAGATCGACGTACTCTTTCCCGAATCCGCCTATCAATTAACCCACAACGCGCTCTTCCCGCACGACTGTGTACACGTAGAAAATATCGGCGGTGCGATTGCCGCGCCAGAATTACAGAATAAGCGGCTGACCCTGGGTGCTTTCCCCTGGAAGTTCAAGGGCGGCGAGGCGGCTTTCTGTCGTTGCGTGGCCTGGTTAGACGTGGACTAGCAAGCACACCTAATGCAGAGCCATGCACGCTCTGCATTAGGTGCTGAACGAGTTGCGATATTGCGACCAATTTAAAGGGTCAATGCGTATGATGCCGGGTAATCCATCAAAATGAGCGTCGGCGGATAAAAGGTGAGTTAATCCCTGGTTATACATCGTAGCGGCATGAATCGAGTCGCGCGCCGTGAGTTTCACATATTGTTGATGAATCTGCAAAGCACGATTGATATCGGTAAGAGAAATAGGGTAAATTTCATTAGTCAGCACAATTAGCTCGTTTGCCAACTTGATGGCATCCGCGCGTCGATTCAAAGATGAGTAGCGATGCAGGATTTCTTGCACTACTTCGACGCTAGTTACAGAATAGATTAATTTTTCGTTTATATCTGTCAAAATTTGGAGGCACGGTTGTTTTAAAGCATGCGAAGTGCCAGCAGCATACATGATAATATTGGCATCCACAAAATAAGTATTATTCATCAAAGTAACCGCGTGCCGTCGACTCACGCTCCATTTGCTCCCAATCAGCCACAGGCAGTTCCATCGCAGCAATTTCATCTATAATTCGAGAGCGTGCGGTCTTTTGTGTTTCATCAACGAAATAAACTTGTTCAACCGCTTCGCGAATCAACGCACCGACCGAACGATTTCGTAATTGAGCCTGGTAGAGCAAGTTCTGCCAAAGTGGTTCGGGAAATAAAACTTGGACGCGTTTTGTCAGAGTAGTCATAGCATTCCTTATATGCACATACACATGTTTTGTGTCACATGCACATATTATATATTAGATTTAACTTCAATGTCAAGCGAATGAATTGAATGCGGACAGAGCGTTTTTGATACTTGTTTGCGCTGTTAGATGCAGTATAATAGCCTGGATTGTTATAGATTGCACCCCAATAGAGATAGAGGTTAACTTATGGCATTCACCAATCCATATAGCGTTGGTTTAGATAAAAATCCAGCGAATTATACACCGCTCTCCCCGTTGACATTTTTGGAACGGGCCGCGAGCGTCTATCCCAAACACACGTCGCTTGTGCATGGCAACTTACGCTATACTTGGGCCGAAACCTATGAACGGTGCCGCCGCTTGGCTTCGGCCTTACACAAGCGCGGGATTGGCGAAGGCGACACCGTGGCGATTATGGGGTTTAACACACCGGCCATGTTCGAGGCGCACTTTGGCGTCCCGATGACCGGCGCGGTGCTCCACAGCATCAATACGCGCCTAGACGCCCCGACGATTGCCTTTATGCTTCAGCATGGCGAGGCAAAAATTTTATTGACGGATCGCGAAGCTTCCCCAGCCATCAGCCAGGCATTGAAGATGTTAGAACAGACGATCACCGTGATCGATATTGATGACGAATTGGCCGTCGGCGGGGAATTGCTCGGTGAAGCGACTTATGAAGCTTTTTTAGCCGACGGTGATCCAGCCTTTGCCTGGCAATTGCCGCAGGATGAATGGCAGGCGATCAGCCTAAACTATACCTCTGGCACAACCGGCAATCCCAAAGGCGTTGTCTACCACCATCGCGGTGCGTATTTGAACGCGGTCAACAACGCCCTGGCCTGGAGTTTGCCCAAACATCCCGTCTATTTATGGACATTGCCGATGTTTCACTGCAATGGCTGGTGTTTTCCCTGGACACTGGCGGCGGTGGTGGGCACGAACGTTTGTCTGCGCCGCGTGGATGTCAACCTGATCTACGACTTGATCGCCGATGAAAAGGTCAGCCACTATTGCGGGGCGCCGACGGTGCACAATATGTTGGTCAATGCGCCCGCCGAGGTGCGCGCCAAGAAACAGCATCTGGTTAAAGGCATGATTGCCGCTGCGCCGCCGCCCGCGGCAGTGTTGGCGGCGATGGAACAAAATCAATTTGACATTACCCATGTCTATGGCTTGACCGAAACCTATGGCCCGGCCGTACTCTGCGAATGGCATGATGAATGGAACGAGTTATCGCTCGACGAACGGGCGCGCATGAAGGCGCGCCAAGGTGTGCGCTATCACATGTTGGAAGCGCTCATGGTGGCCGACCCAGAGACGCTGATCCCGGTGCCCGCCGATGGAGAAACCCTGGGTGAGGTCTTCTTCCGCGGTAATATTGTGATGATGGGCTACTTAAAAAACGAAAAAGCAACCAACGAGGCGTTTGCGGGCGGCTGGTTCCACAGTGGCGATTTGGGGGTGATGCACCCCGATGGCTATCTTGAACTGAAAGATCGCTCCAAGGATATTATTATTTCGGGCGGCGAGAACATCTCTACCATCGAAGTCGAGAACATCCTGTATCGCCATCCAGCCGTATTAGAAGCAGCCGTCGTGGCACGCCCTGATGCGATGTGGGGCGAAACGCCTTGTGCCTTTGTGACATTGCGCGCCGATGCGCCGCCTGTTAGCGAAGCGGACATTATCGAGTTTTGCCGTAACAATATGGCCCGTTTCAAAGTGCCCAAAAAAGTAATTTTTGCACCGCTACCGAAAACATCGACGGGGAAGGTGCAGAAGTTTCTCTTGCGTGAGCAGGCGAAACAGCTTTAACGCAGAGACGCAAAGGCACAGAGAAAAGCGCTTGCCGCTTGCTATAAAATTTCCTTTGTTCCGGTGATTGCCGGGTTAGGAGCAAAATAATGACTAATGTAGCTGAAAGCACAATCCAGAAAACTGAAATGCCAAAGGAAGAACCACTAGTCCTGCGCGAAGATCACAACGGCGTGGCAACGTTGACGTTAAATCGCCCGAAACAGTTTAATGCGCTGTCCCAAGCAGTGCTGGCCGCTTTGCAAAGCGAGTTGGATGCCATTGCGCAGGACGAATCGATTCGTGTGGTGGTGCTGGCGGCAGCGGGCAAAGCCTTTTGTGCCGGCCATGATCTAAAAGAGATGCGCGCCCACACCGACAAAGCCTTCCACAGCGCGCTCTTTGACCAGTGCAGCCACATGATGTTGACGATCAACCATTTGCCGCAGCCGGTCATTGCCAAGGTGCAAGGCCTGGCGACAGCGGCGGGGTGTCAATTGGTCGCCGCCTGTGATTTGGCCGTCGCGGCCGATACTGCGACCTTTGCGACTTCAGGCATCCGGGTGGGGCTCTTTTGCTCGACGCCATCGGTGCCAGTCAGCCGCAATTTATCGCGTAAAAAAGCCTTGGAGATCCTGCTGACGGGCGAGTTTATCGACGCGCAGACGGCCGTCCAAGAAGGGCTGCTCAACCGGGCTGTACCGGCGGAACAGTTGGATGCCGCCGTCCAACAATTAGTCGACGCGATTCTGGCGAAATCGTCATTTGCCATCGCCTCTGGCAAGCAGATGTTTTACAAACAGTTGGAAATGGGCATGGAAGAAGCGTACGCCTATGCGAGCGAAGTGATGGCCTGCGACATGATGGCCGAAGATGCCGCCGAAGGGATTGACGCCTTTATGCAAAAACGCCAACCAACCTGGAAAGGGCGCTAATCTTGAAGCCGGCACCTTTTCTCTATTTCGCGCCGAATAGCCTAGACGAAGCGCTGCTGCTATTGGCCCAATATGGGGATGAAGGTAAAGTGCTGGCCGGCGGACAGAGCCTGATCCCAACCATGAATTTTCGCCTGGCGCAACCGGCGGTCTTGATCGATCTCAATCTTATCGCCGAACTCTTCTATGTGCGCGCCCAGGCCGATGGCCCGTTGCACATTGGCGCCATGACACGGCAACGCACGCTCGAACGCGATCCGCTGATTGCGGCGCACGCGCCGTTGTTGCAGGCCACGATGCCCCATATTGCGCATCCACAAATTCGCAACCGTGGCACGATTGGCGGGAGTCTGGCCCACGCCGATCCGGCCGCCGAATTGCCCGCCGTAGCACTGGCCTTAAACGCACAATTACGCTTACGCAGCCAGCACAACGAACGATGGGTGGCTGCGCGCGACTTCTATCGTGGGCTGTTTACCACCGCGTTGGCCGCCGATGAAATGCTCGTTGAAATTGCCTTGCCAAGTTTGCCACCGCGCACCGGCTGGTCAATCCAAGAGATGGCGCGCCGCCATGGCGACTATGCCATCGTTGGCGTGGCAGCCACCTTGACGCTCGATGAGCAAGGACGTTGCACCCAAGCCACGTTGGCCTTGTTAAGTGTGGGCGAAGGCCCCGTTCAGGCACAACAGGCGATCAAGTTGCTCCAAGGCGAACTGCCTACCCCCGCTTTGCTAGCCGCCGCCGCCGCAACCACGGCCCAGATCGACATCGACCCCACGGCCGATATTCACGCCTCAGTTGCTTTCCGCCGGCATCTGGCGCAAGTCTTAACGCGTAAAGCGCTAACTGAAGCATTTGAACGCGCCAAACGTTGAATAAGACGTTTGAACACGCAAAAACCATGTAGGTGATTGTACTACAACTGTCATAGGTGAAATTAGCGGCGCATCGAAAATGCTCATTCGCCGAAAATGGGCAAGTTGGCTCAATCCACAGTCAATCGCTTGGCACTTTGCCCACTTTCCGAGATGAGCCCGAAAAACGCGCAGGCACTGCCCCCCAGTCCCTGGCATCACAAACCGAGCCGCGACTTACAACAACCAGATCTGGAGTTCATCCCTGCCCAAAATTTAGGAGAATGAATGTGGATGTAAAGGAATTGTCCATCAATCTGGGAGACGCGATCCATACCCATAACTTTGTTGCTATGCGCGATGCTGTGGGGGAATTGCCACCGTCGGATGTTGCCGCTTTGATCGAGGAATTAACCGGTCAAAACGAAGTACTGCTCTTTCGCGTCTTGCCACGCAAACTGGCAGCCGAAACTTTTGCCTATATGTCGTCTGACCGCCAAGAGACATTGCTACGGGCGATGTCGCAAGAAGAAGTCGCGGCGATCCTCAATGAGATGGCGCCCGACGACCGGACCACCCTACTGGAAGAATTGCCCGGTGCGGCGACCAAACAGTTGTTGACGCTGCTCTCACCCAAAGAGCGCGCCGTCGCCACCACCTTGTTAGGCTACCCCGAAAAGAGTGTTGGGCGGCTGATGACGCCAGATTATCTGGCAATTCATTCGGAATGGACGGTGGGGCGGGCGCTTGAATATGTGCGCAAATATGGCCATGACAGCGAAACGCTAAACATTCTCTATGTGATCGACGACCGCGGCTTCCTCCTTGATGATGTGCGGATGCGCCGCTTTTTGCTCGCGCCACTCGATACTCCCGTCTCGGAGCTAATGGATGATCGGGTGGCCTCACTCAAAGCGACCGACGATCAAGAAGCGGCGGTGATGCTTTTACGCCAGACCGACCTGACGGCGCTGCCTGTCACCGATTCAGACGGGATGTTGATCGGGATCGTGACTGTCGATGATGTGCTAGATGTGGCAGAAATCGAAGCAACCGAAGACATCCAGAAGATCGGTGGTTCGGAAGCCTTGGACGAACCTTATCTGGCGATCGCGTTTAACCGGATGGTCCGCAAACGTGCGGGCTGGCTGGTGATTCTCTTTTTGAGCGAAATGTTAACGGCCACGGCCATGAGCTTTTTTGAGCGCGAAATTCAGAGTGCGGTCGTGCTGGCCTTATTTATTCCCTTAATTATTTCCAGTGGCGGCAATTCAGGTTCGCAGGCGGCGACGCTGGTCATTCGCGCGATGGCGCTGGGTGAGGTCACATTGGCGGATTGGTGGCGCGTTATGAAGCGCGAGTTTTTATCGGGGCTGGCCTTGGGCAGCGTACTCGGCGCGATTGGTTTTTTACGCATTTCCATCTGGTCGATGTTTTCGACGATCTATGGACCCTATTGGTATCTGGTGGCTGTCACAATTGCCTTTGCGCTGGTCGGGATCGTCCTCTGGGGCACTCTGGCCGGCTCCATGTTGCCGATCTTATTGCGCCGCTTGGGCTTTGATCCAGCCACCTCGTCGGCGCCTTTTGTCGCCACGTTGGTGGATGTCACTGGCTTGATCATCTACTTTAGCGTGGCGATTGTCGTTTTGCGCGGCACGTTGTTATAACGACGGTTGGAACTCTCTATGGATAATTTACATACGCTCTCTGTCAACGTGAATGGCGTTACCTATACCCGAGCGGTGGAAGCCCGCCTGCTATTGAGCGACTTCTTGCGCCATGAACTAAATTTAACCGGCACCCATGTTGGCTGTGAACATGGGTCGTGTGGCGCCTGCACTATTTTGATGGATGACCAGGCCGTTCGCTCGTGCATCATGTTTGCTGTACAGAGCAATGGCCATACGCTCACAACCATCGAAGGGTTGACGCCCGATGGCAATATGCAGCATTTACATCCGCTGCAAACCGCCTTTCACGAAAAACATGGCCTACAATGTGGCTATTGCACACCTGGTTTCTTGATGACTTTACTTCCCTTTCTGGCCGAAAATCCTCATCCCAGCGACCAAGAGATTCGTGAGGCCATTTCGGGCAATCTCTGTCGTTGTACGGGTTATCAGAATATTATTGAAGCCGTCAAGTTGGCCGCGCAGAAAAAAGCGCCGCGCCCTTAGGGTGCCTGATAGGAAAAACCCGTTAAAACGGGTTGAGGTATGTAGCAACGTGTATTAACACATTGCTTAATATCAGGCTGCGAATTCATTCGTAGCCTGATCGGCTCAGTTCTCTCTAATCCCGTATCCCTAATCCCATATCCTATCTCTCACGCCTATGACAACACGTTATTTCGGCCAACCGATCAAACGCAACGAAGACCCGCGGCTGCTCACGGGCCAAGCACTCTTTACGGATGACGTTCACTTGCCCAACATGCTGCATGTGGCCTTTTTGCGCAGCGACTATGCCCATGCCCACATCCGCAGCATTAACGTGAGCGCTGCGCAGGCCATACCCGGTGTCGTCGCCATCTATACCGCCGATGATTTGGGCGACTATTGGCGGCCCGGCCCATTGCTTGTGCCGCCGCCGCCGGTCAAAGACCTGATCTTCAACCCGCGCATGCAGGTGCCTTTGGCCAAAAACAAAGTGCGCCATGTTGGCGAGCCAATCGTCGTGATCGTGGCCGAAAGCCGTTATATAGCGGAGGATGCCGCCCAGCAAATTTTCGTCGATTTTGAACCATTGCCGGCTGTAGTTGACATCGAAAAAGCGTTGGCGCCCGACGCGCCAGTGATTCATCCAGATTTAGCGCATAACCTCAATGCCCATGTGATCCAGCGCAAAGGTGACTACGCGGCGATCCGTGACCAAGCGGCGGTGCTGATCAAACGCCGTTTTCTCTATGACCGCGGCACAGCGGCGGCGATGGAAAATCGCGGTATTGTTGCCGATTGGGACGCCAAGAACGAGCAATTGACCATGTGGGACACGACCCAGGCGCCGATCCCAATTCGCAACGGCATTGCGGCGATGCTCGGTCTGTCTGAGCGCCAAGTGCGGGTGGTCGCCCCGTTTATTGGCGGCGGGTTTGGCCCCAAGATCATGATGTTTTATCCAGAGGAAGTATTATTGCCCTGGATTTCGATGCGCCTCAACCGGCCTGTTAAGTGGATCGAAGACCGCAGCGAAAATTTTTACGCCACCACCCAAGAGCGCGGCCAGGTCCACGAAGCCGAGATTGCCCTAACGCGTGATGGGCGCGTGTTGGGCATTCACGATCTCTTCTTGCACGACGCCGGTGCGTATGCTCCGTATGGGCTGACGGTTGCCCTCAACAGCCAGTGTACACTGTTGGGTCAATACGATGTGCCCCATTATTACAGCGAGTTCAAAGCAGTCTTCACCAACAAACCGATTGTTACGCCCTATCGCGGCGCCGGTCGCCAACATGGCGTTTTTGTCATGGAGCGGCTGCTCGACATTGCGGCCAAAGAACTGGGCATTGACCGCGTAGAAATCCGTCGCCGCAACTTGATCCCGCCGGAGAAATTTCCCTATAACAACGAAATTATCTATCAGGATTTTGCGCCCTTGATCTACGACAGTGGCAACTATGCGCCCGCCTTGGATAAAGCGCTCGCCTTGATTGACTATACGAATTTTATCCAGACCGAACAACCTCGTCTGCGCGCCGAAGGCAAGCTGGTGGGGCTGGGGTTGGTAACCTATGTCGAAGGCACCGGGATTGGGCCCTATGAAGGCGCCAAAGTAACGATCGAAACCAGTGGACGGGTCAGCGTTGCCACCGGGATCGGCACCCAAGGGCAAGGTCATTACACCGTCTTTGCCCAAGTCGTCGCCGAACAGTTGGGCGTCAATGTCGAAAATGTGCGATTAGTCACGGGGGATACGGCTGAATTTTACTGGGGGGCAGGCACCTTTGCCAGCCGCGGCGCAGTGGTCGCAGGCAATGCGATTCATGCCGCGGCGGTCAAGGTGCGCCAGAAAATCCTAAAGCGCGCCAGCGAGGATCTAGAAGCAGCGGAAGAAGATTTAGAGCTGGTTGATGGGACGGTGCGGGTCAAAGGTTCACCGAGTACGGCGATTAAGCTGGGCGAGTTGGCGGCGCGCTTGAACCCCTTACGCGGTGCCGTAAAACCAGGCGCAGAGCCGGGTCTGGAAGCGACCGACTACTTTGGCCCCGAACGTGGCGCAACCGCCAGCGGCGTTCACGCGATGATCGTTGAAGTAGACCCAGAGACGATGCAGGTTGAGATCAAAAAATATATCGCGGTCCACGACTGCGGTGTGGTGATCAATCCGATGATTTTGGAAGGGCAGATTCAGGGCGGCGTGGCGCAGGGCATTGGCAACGCCTTTTACGAACAATTGATCTTTGACGAAAACGGTCAGTTGCTCAACGCCTCGTTTATGGACTATCTGTTGCCCACCGCGGATACGGTGCCACGCGTCGAGATGGATCATGTCGAGACACGTTCGCCACTCAACCCACTCGGCATCAAAGGTGCAGGCGAAGCGGGCGCGATTCCGGTCGGTCCACTCTTTGCGCAGGCGGTGGAAGATGCGCTGATCGGGTATAATATAGAGATTCTGGAAATACCGCTGAGTCCAAACCGGTTATTTGAGTTGGTGCTTGAACCGCAGCAGGGATCGTAGGCTATCGACAGAGCAGAGACCTAACCCACTGTTGGCATTTGTGAAGATGGCTGGTTTTTCCAATGACGTGATCGAAATATTGCGTAAAGGACCCCAAGGCGAGGGCAATTGAAGGTATTAAGGAGTAATAAAGCTGACTACCAACGCGAATCGCTCATCTTCGTCTAAATCCACAAAATTCTTGCGCCAGGCGATCTCGCTGATCGTCCTGCTCCTGCTAATTGCGCTGCTGTGGGAAGGGCTCAAGTGGATTGGCGGCGATCCTTGGCGAGCTAAAAAAAATCCCTTTGGCCTGACCCACACCCCACCGCTCCATTTCAAAGTGACGTCAGACCTTAATCTGCCGCACATTTGGGACATTGCCGCCGCCTTTACAAACCCGGCCCGTCGTAATGGGCCACCGCTGGTTGGCATCCTCCTAAACGCCGCAATCTTTACCTTTCGCGAAGCCATCATTGGCTTTATCTTTGGCGGCTTGTTAGGGCTGATTTTGGGCATCCTCTTTGCCCACTCTAATTTATTAGAGCGCGGCTGCATGCCCTATGTGGTGGCTTCGCAAACTGTGCCGATCCTGGCGATTGCGCCGATGGTGATCATCTGGCTCAAGGCCGGCTGGGTTTCGGTGGCGGTCATTGCGGCCTACCTGACTTTCTTTCCAGTCACGATCAATACATTGCGCGGCTTGCGCTCACCCGACCCGATGGCATTGGAATTGATGCACTCGTATGCAGCCTCGCGCTGGGCAATTTTATGGAAACTGCGCTTTCCGGCGGCTTTGCCGTATATCTTTACTGCGTTTAAAATATCGGCGACGGCCAGTATTGTCGGGTCGATCATTGGCGAGTTGCCATCGGGCATTCGCGATGGTCTCGGCGGCGCGATTCTCAATTTCAACCAATATTATATCTCCGGCCCGTCACGTTTGTGGGCCACAATCATTGCTAGTGCGGTGGTAGGCATTGTTTTTTATCTGATAATCACGCTGATTGAAGCATTTTCATTACGCGGTCGCAAGGCATTGGCGGATAATGTATAATAGCGGAGTACATTGATGTATCGCTAGTGGAGAGAAACTCATATGGCGCTAAAAATCACGCTTGAATTATCCGCAGAACTAGAAAAAAAACTTCGTGAAGGGATCGCTCATCGCGATATTGAACAGGTAAATCAATTGTTGGTTAAGGTTTTTGCGCCAACCATTGAGCAGTTGTTTCAGCAATTATCCTCGCCGGTTGACAAAAATGAATTTGAGTCGCTCGCTGATCAATTGGCAAATGCGTTAATAGCCTATTTTCCCAATGGAACGCCCTCTCTATCTGATTATGCAGTAAGTCGTGCGGATATCTAGACAACTGATTTCACACGCTATCTTACAACAGGCATTATAGCTATTGATCCGACAACTGTGTGAACAGGCACAACGCCCTACAAAATAGCCACATGAATTGACTGGAAATTTTATGAGTGTCGTCGCCCTTTCTAACGTCAACATGACGTTTAACAGCAGCAGCGCCAACAAAACGGTGGCCCTGAAAGAGATTAATTTGACCATTGAGCCGGGCGAATTTATTTCGCTGATCGGGCCGTCGGGTTGCGGCAAATCCACTTTGTTGCGCTTAGTGGGGGATTTAATTAAGCCTACCGCGGGCGATATTCTGGTCAACGGCAAAAGCGCCCACCAAGCCCGGTTGGATCAGGATTATGGCATGGTTTTTCAAGCGCCAGTGCTCTTTGAGTGGCGCAGCATTATCAAGAACGTGATGCTGCCATTGGAATTACGGGGCTACAGTCGAACCGACCAGCAAAAGCGGGCGCGCGAATTGCTTGCGTTGGTAGAGTTAAACGGTTTTGAAAATCATTATCCGTGGCAATTGTCGGGCGGCATGCAACAACGGGCGGCGATTGCACGTGCGCTGGCAATTCAACCCAAACTGTTGCTAATGGATGAGCCGTTTGGTGCGCTAGACGAGATGACGCGCGAATACATGAACTTAGAGTTACACAAGATCTGGCAAGAAACCCAGACTACGATCATTTTTGTCACGCATAGTATCCCCGAAGCCGTTTTCCTCTCGACCCGCATCGTTGTCATGTCGGCGCGACCGGGCGAAATTTTGCACATTACCAACGTCGATCTGCCGGTGCCGCGCGGCGAACATACACGCGAAGAGGCGGCTTATTTTGAGACGGAAACAGAAGTGCGCGAGTGGTTGCGGGCGGCCAAGCAGAAGTAAATGGGGTTAGGAAGCCGCTACTTTTCCGGAGCGGCAGCAGGGTTAAAAACTGCGCCCAGTGGGCGCCGACACTAAATGTCTAGTCGCTGAGGCGACTTCCTGGGCTGTCAGCAGGGCATTTTAATGCGCCAAGCCAAAGTAGTAGGTAGCTCGATAAATGGGGCATGGTTAATCTGGAGCGTAGCATAGATGAAGCATGTTAAACAAAATTTGCCGGCCATTCTTTTATTTATTGTCGCGCTTGTGATCTGGGAAGGCACGGTGCGACTCCTCAGTATTCAAAAATTTCTACTGCCTGCGCCATCGGTCATTTGGACATCCTTTCGCGAAAATTTTGACCGCTTGACCTATATCGGCTGGTTTACCACACGTGAAGCCCTGGGTGGTTTTGCGATTGGTTGCAGCACAGGCATTTTGGTGGCGCTGGCGACATCGCGGTGGACATTGGCCAGTGAAACGTTAATGCCCTTTGCCATTGCCGCCAACTCGGTGCCGATCATTGCCTTTGCGCCGATTTTGAACAACTGGTTTGGCATCGATAATCCACTTTCCAAGATGATGATCGTGGCCGTGATCGTCTTTTTCCCCATGATGATCAACACCGTACGCGGTCTGACGCTAATCGATCCGGCGGCGCTCGAATTAATGCGTTCCTATGCGGCCAGTGAATTTACCATTCTACGCAAGTTGCGTCTGCCCAACGCGCTGCCCTATATGTTTAACGCCTTTAAAGTGGCAGCCACCTTGAGCATGATCGGTGCGGTGGTCAGCGAATATTTTGGCGGCAATCGCTCGGCGTTGGGGGTCTTTATTACCCAGGAAGCGGCGCAATTTCGTTTTCAGAATTCTTGGGCGGCGATCATCATTGCTTGTGTTGTCGGGCTTGTTTTTTATCTGGTAATTCTAGGGCTGGAGCGCCTGGCGATTCCCTGGCATAGTTCATTGCGTGCGCAACAGTCATAAACTCAGCCATAGGCTATCATTCAACAATTTGTAACAACCTGTTGTCATTCATTCGTGGTAAGGAGAAGACAGATGAAACGACTTCGATGGGCCTTCGTGCTCACAGTACTTACGCTCCTATTTGCGGCGTGTCCAGCCCCCGCGGCTCAACCAGCGGCAAGCACAGAAAGTACGCCAGCAGCCTCGACCGCAGTCACCGATACCCAAACCGTGACCACCACTCAGGCAACCACTGGCACCACGCAAACCGCCGCCAGTGGCGACCTGAT
>JAPLGZ010000736.1 GCA_026389895.1 Chloroflexota bacterium
CAGGTAATTATCAACCATCTCTGAAAAATGACAAACCGTCTACTTCCTTTGTATAATGCCCTCAACTTACGTTAAATCCTATATCTAAGACCCACGAGGACTTTATGCAAATTTCGATTGAACCATTGGCCGCCGATGCCCGGAAGCCATTTCCCCAAAACCTCACATTTGGTAAATATTTTAGCGACCGCATGTTCACCCAAAAATGGACGGCAGAGCAGGGGTGGTACGACGCCAAGATTGGCCCTTACGGCCCTTTCACACTCGATCCTTCGACAGCGGTTTTTCATTATGCCCAGGAAATTTTCGAAGGCACCAAAGCCTATCGCCGGCCGGATGGCAACATCAATCTCTTTCGTCCTTGGGAGAACATTAAGCGCTTTAATCGTTCGGCCACCCGCATGGCGATGCAACAGGTGGATCCCGAAGAACACTTGGAGGCCATTGTCCAATTGGTCACGCTTGAGCACGAGTGGGTGCCCAACCAAGATGGCGCTTCGCTCTACATCCGCCCGGCCCTAATTGCCACCGAGCCGGCGCTGGGCGTCCACGCCAGCCACAGCTATCTGCATTTTATTATTCTCAGCCCAGTTGGCCCCTATTTTGCGACGGGTTTTAATCCGGTGCCCGTCTACATTTCCGACGATTATGTGCGCGCCGTGCGCGGCGGCGTGGGTGACGCCAAAACTGGCGGCAATTATGCGGCCAGCCTCTATGTTTCGGAGCAGGTGAAGGAGCTAGGCTACCAACAGGTGCTTTGGCTCGATGCCGCTGAACGCCGGTATGTCGAAGAAGTCGGCTCGATGAATATTGCCTTTGTCTATGGGGACAAACGCATTGTCACGCCAGCGCTTTCGGGCAGCATTCTGCCGGGCATCACGCGCGATTCCGTGCTCAAGCTGGCACCCGATCTGGGCTATACGATCGAAGAGGCTCGCCTGGAAGTGAGCGACATCTTGCGCGATCTGGCCAAAGGTGAGATCACCGAAGCGTTCGGGCTGGGGACAGCCGCGGTGGTGGCGCCGGTGAGCAAATTTGGCTACAAAGAAAAAGAGTATGTGGTCGGCGGCGGCGAATCGGGACCAGTCGCCAAACAGCTTTTCCAGACGCTCACCGACATCCAATACGGGCGCGTGGCCGATCCTTATGATTGGACGCTCACGATTAAGGTATAAAGAGACAGGAGGTTTGCATGACATTAACCATTACATTGCCGGACGAATTGGTGGAACAATTGCAACAAACCGCCGAAGCGCAACAACTTTCGATGGACGAAACGGTTGCGCTGATTCTGCGCAATGCTTTGCACGACAATGCTTATTTTCCTACGTTGGATCAAGTTGTTGCCAAAATCAAGGCAACCCCACCCAACCCGTTGAGCATTCGTCCTGCCCAAGGTTCATTAGCGGATGCTTTGCGCGCTGCCCCGCGCGATCCGGAGTTTAATCTAGCTACCTGGACACGGCTATGGGAAGCCATTGAAGCAGAAATCGACGCGTTGGCCAATGAGAGTGGCATGCCCGAAAATCATGAGTGAGTCAACGTGAGTGACTATCTATTAGATACTAATCATGCCTCCCCACTTATCACACTAGAACACCCGTTACGCGAACGTATTCTACAGCGCGCTGATGAAGGAGATAGCTTTGCTATTTGTACGCCAGTGCTTACAGAAACGCTCTATGGAATTGGTGTCTTGCCAAGGGCTGTACAAAATTTGACGGAATGGGAACGATTACGACTTTTTATTCCATGTTTTACACCTGATGAGACAGATGCAAAGTTTGCTGCGGAATTACAAATATTATTGCGCCTGCGCGGACGCCAATTGAATACAATTGATGCCCTAATTGCAGCCGTTGCCTTACGGTACGATCTAACGATATTGACAAAAGATAAGGACTTTCAGGTCGTGCCCAACCTTCGCTACGAAAATTGGTTGAAGGTTTAATCTTGCTAATGCGTGTCTACTCCTTCTTTTCTTTTGTTGCTACAGCACTGTGCGCACTTGCGCTCTACACGCTCATCAGCCACGCCCCGGCCACCATCGCCACACACCCCTGGTTGGATGTGTGGCTGGAAGTGGCGTTGGTCATTTTGGTGGGCCTCCTCCTGCTGATCTTTGCCCTGCCGCTGCGTGATCCACTGCGCTTTGAGTTAGCGGTGGGCGTGGTCAGCCTTTTTCTGACTGCGACCCTGGCGCTGGTGCTCAAAAACACCCCTTTCACCGTGGGTGCCGTGACCGGTGATCAGCGTTTTTACACCTATTCAGTGACCAAGTTTGCCGCTTATGCGGGCTTTGTCGATGCGGTCTATCGCGATTTACCCACCTTTTATCCGCCG
>JAPLGZ010000897.1 GCA_026389895.1 Chloroflexota bacterium
CCGACAGCAACGTTAACAAATACCCCAACGAACACTGCAACAAGCACGCCAACAGATACACCGACCGCGACGGCCACGGCTACCGTTGTGCCACCAACGGCGACAGCGACGAATACACCAACCAGTACGGCGACGGACACGCCTGTGCCGCCAACAGCCACATCGACAAATACGGCAACAAACACACCAACTGACACACCAGTATCACCAACAGCTACACCGACGGCGACGGCCACGAATACGGCGACCAATACGCCGGTGCCACCAACCGCCACAGCCACGAATACGCCGACGAATACCGAGACCAATACCCCGGTGCCGCCAACAGCCACGGCTACACCGACCGCCACGAATACGGCAACGAACACTGCGACCAATACGGCTACTACTGTGCCACCAACAGCCACGAATACACCAACGAACACACCGGTGCCGCCAACGGCCACACCGACGCCTATATCGACCAATACCCCTGTGAACCTTTATGATTTAGGGAATCGGGTGTGGAATGACGCCAACAATAACGGTCTGTTGGATGCCAATGAACAGGGCATCGATAATGTGACCGTCCGTCTGTTAACCAATAGCGCCACTGTGTTGGCTACGACCACAACTACCAATGGTGGATACTATCGTTTTGATAACCTGGTTGCTGGTAATTACATTGTAGAAGTCGTGCCATCAACGGGCATGCAGAGTAGCAATGACATTGCCAGCAGCGCTGATCCCAATAATGGTCTGGATAAAGATGACAATGGCACACTCTTGGTGGACGGCAATGTGCGGAGTCATCCTATTGTGCTAGGACCAGCAGGTGCTGAGCCAATTGGCGAAACAGATCTTGTCGCCGGCGTGAATCCGCAAGGCCCCCAAGCGGATGGCAATGCCGACATGACCATTGACTTTGGTTTCTTCCAATCGGTAAGGGTGGGCGACTATGTTTGGTCCGACAACAATCATAACGGCCGCCAGGATCAAGACGAACCGGGCGTGCCCAACGTCAAAGTCACGCTTTATAACGCCGTGACAAACCAACCCGTGCAGGATGGCAATGGCAATCCCGTCACGCGCAATACCGATGCCAACGGATTCTACCTGTTTGATGGCGGTGCGTTACCAAGCGGCTTACCACCTGGCAACTATTACGTGATCTTTGATTTGAGCACCTTGCCGGCTGGCGCCCAACCTACCCAACCCCATGTGGGCGACAATCTGGGCGATTCGGATGCAGATGCCACCGGCAAGAGCGATGTCACCGGCTTTCTGAGCAGCGGCGGTGAAAATCTAACCCTCGATTTGGGGATTCATACCTTCTTTGATCTCGCGCTACGCAAGACGTTGAAGCCTGGGCAGGCATCGGGCGTCCGACTAGGCGATAATGTCGTCTTCAATATTACCATCTTCAACCATGGCACCGTGGCGGCCACCAATATAGAAGTAACAGACTATATCCCAACGGCTTTGCAGGTGAACGATAACCTTTGGGCTGTCAAGGGCAATCAAGCAACGCGCCTGATTGCTGGGCCATTGTTGCCAGGTGAATCGACCACAGTTGAAATTAGTTTTGTCTTTGCCGAGGTGATCGGGCAGTCGGCAGAGCTGAGCAGCGACATCGTTAATCTGGCCGAGATCAGTAATGCCCAAGACGCCACAGGCAATCCACAAGTGGATATTGACTCGACACCCGATAATAACAAAGATAACGATGGCACACCCAAAGACAACGTGATTGATGAAAATCACAAGGCTGACCCAAACAATGATGAAGATGACCAAGACCTCGAAGTCATCAAATTAGGGGCGGCGGATATGCTTGTCCAGAAGACGACAAATGGGAATCCTGTGCTGGCAGGTGGCTCAATCATTTATTCCATTGTGTATACGAATGCTGGCCAGATTGATGCCTTCAACGTCGTTGTCAAGGAAGTGGTGCCACAGTCTACCGTTTATAATCCCCAAGCCAGCTCGCCGGGTTGGCAGTGCGCCGATGTCACACCGGGCTCTGTCTGCAACTATAACGTGGGTCAAGTGCCTGCCTTTACAGCCAACACGACGCCCTTGCTCTTTGCCGTCTTGGTGGATAATCCGCTCGATGCATCTGTGAACAATATCCAGAACCAGGTGACGATTGATTATAGCGGCGCACCTGTCGAAGGTAAGAGCGTCTCGACTGTGAATACCGCCGTCGAACATCCGACTGCGCTACAGATGGGCGGCGAACCAAGCATACCTGCCGCGCTGGGTCATCAAATCTATCTGCCGCTCATTGCCAATGTCATAGCTCAAGATGCACGATCGAACTTTGATAAGCCGCCGCTGACCAAGCCGCAACAAAAACCAATCCCGACGTTCCTGCAAATTTTACAAGAATTCTTTATTCGCTACAGCGTTGAACAAAGTCGGTAACAATCGCTGAGTGACTGGAAAAGCCTAGAATAACCCTTGCAAAAGGAGTGTGGTCAATGCCACGCTCCTTTTGTTTTTGGAACAAGACCTGCGCCGCGCGCTCTGTTCGGTCCTCCACGGCACGCCTCAAAGTTTGTTCTTTTAATAACGTATGTTACGCAGAAAAAGCGTTACCCGGAGCGCGTCGCGACGCGTATCGAGCGAAACCGCTAGCAAAAGTTTGCGGCTTTGCCTCTGCGCTCTCTGTAGCTCCTTTCGTCTTCGCTATGTAACCGCATTTTCCTATCGACTGTGTAACGTAGGTTATTAATAACAACTACCAATTACTGGTGGGTTGTAAGCGCTTTGATCCACCGTTTTAAGCCCTTTGTAACACCCAAGCTTCGGATATTTCGCTATACTTTTGGCTATAGAAACTGGTGTTGTAGACCAGCAAAACCATAGTTCAGGTATAGGCAAAATGAAATTCCAAGTACGAACAGCCACCAAATTCTTCCATCTCCTCACTGCGATTGTGTTCGCTGTTGTGCTTCTTGTCCTTTTGCCGGGCAAGGCTTTTGCGATTGTTAATGGCCAGGCGGCAGGTGAAGGTGAACTGCCCTGGACAGTGGGTTTGGCCCAAGCGCAGATCGCGGATGGCTATGAGGCCCAGTTCTGTGGCGCGACGCTGATCAGCCCAGAATGGGTGCTCACCGCCGCTCATTGCACCTACAATGAAACCGGCGCACCCTTTATGGCCAATGAAATCGACGCCATTATCGGTCGCCACCAATTGAGCAGTGATGAAGGCGAACGCATCCGCATCGACAAAATCGTGCGCAATGCCAACTATCAAGCCGTCGTTTTCAGTGACGATATTGCCCTGCTTCACCTGAGCCACGCTTCCAAAGGCGTACCCGTGCAATTGATGGCCGACAGCGCCAATCTGGAAAGCCCGGCTAGCAAAGCCCTGGTGGCTGGTTGGGGTGTGACGGCCGATGGCAATCCTACCGATACCCTGCAACAGGCTGAATTGCCAGTCGTGAGTGCAACTGCCTGCAGCGCCGCTTATGCGAATATCGGCCTCAGCCTCAGCGCCAATACCCTGTGCGCCGGTTACAAAGAAGGTGGGATCGACGCTTGCACCGGTGATAGCGGCGGCCCCTTAATTGCCTGGGATGCGTCGACCAAAAGCTGGGTGCAAATTGGGATTGTCAGCTGGGGCAAGGGTTGTGCCGAGCAAGGATTGTTCGGTGTTTACACACGCGTAGACAGCTTCGCGAATTGGATTGCAGAAACCACAGGGATTGATACCGGCGCCCGTCTTGCGCATGACCAGGCGACAACCCAGGGCAGCTAAGCATAAATGTTCAGCGCCATGTGGTCGGGCAAGTTTTTCGCTTTGGGTCGCTCCTATTTTGATGGCCGCTCTACAAATCCACGCGCTCACCAATGGCAACATCGGTTAAACCTAGAAAAGCCGCCAACTTTATCCCACCCATTTCGAATTGTGAGTTGTAAATGCAGAAATATGGATCGCACCGTTCACGGACCCTGGCGCAAGGGTCCGTTTTTTGTGTTACGCGCCCATGCTCTTTTACTGCGCCGTGCCTAGCCCAGTTGGTTCGGATGCCAATCCAACGGTATAATAGGGGAATGATAAGCGGGGAACCGCGTGTTCCTGACGATCGTTTTTAGACAAAAACTGAAGCAACTATTGAATACGCAAACGAACATGAACCAAAACGGGCAACCCATCACCGCGCCAGCCGCCAGCGTGGCCGCGGAATCCAGTGGGAACGGCACGGTCAAAGTCATCTTCCAACCTAGCGGTCGCCAGGGTGAAATTGCCACGGGCACGACTTTGCTCGAGGTGGCGCGGCGCATGGGGGTGGAGATTGAATCGATCTGTGGCGGCCACCAGACTTGTCGCAAATGCAAAATTTTTGTCGAAACTGGTGACTTTGCCAAATTTGGCGTCAGATCCAATCCTGATCACCTGACGCCGCCGGGCGAACGCGAGCTGAAATACGCCGAACGTTATAACTTTGAACCCGGCGCCCGCATGAGTTGTGCCTGCCAGGTGACAGGCGACGTGGTAATCCGCGTGCCCGAAGAGAGCCAGACGCGCAAGCAAGTGGTGCGCAAGGCGGCGGGGGTGGATCGTCCGCTGACGGTTGATCCGATCATGCGGCTGCACTATGTCGAATTGCCCGCGCCCCACCTCAAGGATCATCGCGGCGATTGGGAGCGGCTGCAGGATGAGTTGCGTTCGGTGCATAGCCTGGATCATTTGCAGATTGACTTAACCGTCTTGCGGGCGCTGCAACCTACGCTCGCTGCGGGCAATCGCGCCCTCACCGTCACCGTCTGGAACGGACAAGAAGTCGTGCGGGTGCAGCCGGGTTTTCATGATGATATTTACGGCATTGCGGTTGATGTCGGCACAACGACGGTGGCTGGCCATCTCTGCCATTTGCGCACGGGCGAAGTGCTCGCCACGGCCAGTCGCATGAATCCACAAGTGCCCTATGGCGAAGATCTGATGAGCCGCGTCAGCTATGCGATGATGAATGCCGATGGCACCGAACGCATGAATGCAGCGATTATTGCCGGCTTGAACGGTGTGGTGGCTGAATTGTGCGAACAAGCCGCCATTCAACCCGTGGATATTATTGAGATGGTGGTGGTTGGCAACACCACGATGCACCACCTGATCCTCGGGGTCAACCCGCGCGAGTTGGGCGGCGCCCCGTTTAGTTTGGTGACGCACAGCGCATTGGATGTCAAAGCCCGCGATGTCGGTATTCAGATTGCCGCGGGTGGCCATATTCATGTGCCACCGTGTGAAGCCGGCCATGTGGGCGCGGATAATGTGGGCGTCTTGGTCGCCGAAGCGCCTTATCAGCAAGATGCCAACGCCCTGATCATCGACATTGGCACCAACGGCGAAATTTTGCTGGGCAATCGCCAGCGTGTGCTTAGCGCCAGCAGCCCGACCGGCCCCGCCTTTGAAGGCGCCCAGATTATGCACGGCATGCGCGCTGCCGCTGGCGCGATGGAGCGCATCCGCATTGACCCGGCGACCTTAGACGTAAAATATAAGATCATTGGGCGTGATGAATGGATTGAAAGTCAGCAAGCAGCCATCGACGATTCGGTGTTACTCTCTGACGAAGAACGCCGTCGCCGCAAACGTGAGGAGATCCTCAACCCCACGCTGCGCGCTTCTGGGATCTGTGGTTCGGGGATTATCGAAGTGATCGCCGAATTGTTCAAAGCTGGCGTTGTAGCCCCGAATGGCCGGTTTGTGGCTATCGACCATCCACGCCTGCGCTTGGGGTTGGGGGAGGGCGGCGGCAAAGCGGAATTTGTGCTCGCCTGGCCGCACGAAACCAGCACTGGCCATCCGATTACGGTTCATTCCGATGATATTCGGGCGATTCAACTGGGCAAAGCGGCGCTCTATGCGGGCACCAAACTGCTGATGCAACGGTTGGCCTTGCCTGAGGTCGATAAGATTATTCTGGCCGGTGGCTTTGGCAGCTATATTGATCCCACCCATGCCATGATCCTGGGTTTGATCCCGGACTGTGATCTGAGCCATGTCCAGGCGGTAGGCAATGCCGCCGGTGATGGGGCCCGCATGATCTTGTTAGACAAAGGCAAGCGTGAGGAAGCCAAATGGGCGGCACGCTGGGTGACATACATTGAAACCGCCGTCGAACCCAGTTTCCAGGACGAATTTGTCGGCGCCATTGACATCCCGCATGCGACCGATCCATTTGCCCATTTAGCGCCAATTTTGCAAGAGGCCAAAGCGCAATGGTCGCCGGATCGCCGGTTGGCTTTTGATGCGATGGCGAACAGCGGACGCAACCAGCGTGGCAGCCGGGAAGATCGTGACGCCCGCCGCGCCCAACGGGCGCAACGGCGTGGTGAAGGATGATGCGTGATGTGTGATGCGTGATGAGTGAAAAGGGTTGTTTGATCTCACTCATCACGCATCATGCTCTAGCCCTTTTTCAAAATATTTACGGAGTCAACATTAATATGGCCGAATACCAAATCACCTATTGGCGCGATTTTCCGTCGATGGTAACGGCGCGCGAAGGTCGGCGTAACACCGCCAAGGCTGAACTGCCGCAACGATTTCAGATTGCGATTGACGAA
>JAPLGZ010000224.1 GCA_026389895.1 Chloroflexota bacterium
CGCGGCAGCACTTCGGCAATCATACTGGCGGAAAAAAGCGTTTGTGTCACGGCGTCATGGAGATCGCGCGCAATGCGGTTGCGTTCGGCGGCCACAGCCGTATGTTCGATCTGTTTACGCAGGCGAGCATTCTCAATGGCCAATGCTGTCTGGTCGCCCACGCTCAGCGCCAACCCGATTGTTTCTGGTGAAAACGCGCGCGGCTGGGTATAACAGAGCACGAGCCCGCCATAAATTTCCTGTTTAATCTTAATCGGCACGGCCAGATAGGCCTGATACACTAGCGTCGCTACGGGTCTGGCTTCATCAGATCCAGCCTCTAAGCTACCCGACGAAATGATAATGGGCTGGCCTGCCAACAGTTGCGGCTGCGGAACAATGCTGGCCAGCTCGGCCCCGACCTGCCGCTGTGCCTCTGGCGTAAATCCATTGTGGGTCTGGATCGTCAAATGTTGATTATGTTCATCCAGGCGACAGATCAGGCTAGCGTCAGCCGTGAGCAATAGGCAAGCTTGGGTCACGATGTGGTTCAAAATTTCTTCTAGCGAACGATTGGAATTGAGAATCGTCAGGATCTCGCGCAACCCATCAGAAACTTGCCGGCGCCGCTCGATCTCATAGGTGCGCTCCTCGACCCGCCGTTCTAACAACGCTTCGGTCTCCTTACGCCGCGAGATATCTGTAACGGTAGCGATCACCATTCGTTCGTCACCGGCATCAAGATAGCTGAGGCCCGCCTCAATTGGAAACTCGCTGCCATCTTTGCGGCGACCGGCCAGGTCCATACCCGAACCCATCACACGGACATGCGGGGTTTCCATATACCGGGCGCGGTGTGAGAAGTGAGCGGAGTGGAAACGCTCGGGGATCAACACCTCAATGAATTTACCAAGCAGATCATCACGAGCATAGCCAAATAACTCTTCTAGCTTGGTATTGACATAAACAATCTGGCCCATGCCATCCACAATCACGATGGCGATCGGGGCCGATTCAATTAGCAACGTAAGGCGGCTCTGGACATCAACAAAAGTAGATGCAGTGACAAAAGTAGATGCAGTACCAGGAGTAGAGGCAGTCTGTTGAATATTCATATTGGCTTAGCAGAATAGCCTGCTCTCTACTTTGTTGCCCTGTTACAGCACATAGACAAAGAGCAGGTGGGCCAGGGACGGACGAGGATCAGCTTGGTAGCAGCAAAACGACAATTTGCATCCCCGACGCGTTACAAGTTAGTGGCGCCAATCCTCGCTAGGCATAATTTGATCACAGTATAGCAGCTTTCTGTTCAACAAAGAATAGCGTTCTGCCCCTGAAACTGCTAGGGCAGAACGCTATTCTTTTACTTTATCATCGGTACTTTACTGAGACGAGCAGTAGAGCAACTGTTTTGACATCCGTTTAGGCTCTCGTACCAGCCAGTTTGCCACCAGGGGCATCGGTCACTTTGTGTTCACGGCGCCACGGCGTACCTAGGAAGGCTAACAAGTAGTAGTCTGCGCCGATATAACCGGCCACCTTCCAAGCTAACATCAACAGAATCGCCAGGGCAAACAATAACCCATTCGTGCTGGCTGCGCCGGCCATAATGAAGTTCCAGTTCAGCAATGCACCAAAGAAAGCAGCGATACCGACAAAAGCACCCAAGATTAAGGCAATCCCAACCAGGATTTCACCAGCAACCACCAGTTTAGCAAACCAGGTGTAGCTTTCTGTGTTGAGCAAGTAGACAATGAAGCCCCGGTACCAGTCAAATGCAATGGGTGGTTTGCCTTGCTCTGGAATCTTCACCGCGTTTTCCCAGAAACCCTTCAACGCTGCGCCGCCATTCAGCCAAGCTGGCGTCAGCTTATGCATGCCAGCATCCAACCAATCCCAACCTAGATAGAGACGGACAATCAACCAAAGCCATGAGCTGCGCGTGTTGTTAAAAAACCAGTGAGCGATGGGCGGGTCTTGAACTTCACGGTGGGTGATATTGAAGATGTTCATAACGTTCTCCTTTATGAATTGGTCTGTTCATTAAGCCATGCTATTTGTGTTATTTCTAATTGAAGTATACGGGCGTTTCGGTCTAATGTAACCGGCCAATCAGGGGGAACAGAGCCTAGTTTGAAAGGCAGTAGCCAGCCTGGCCAGTTGACTAGGCTGGCTACTGCCCACTTTATTGTGATGCAGTTTCTCGAGGTGGGTAGGGAATTGTCTTAGAGACTGTTTAAAAAGCCCGCTGCACTCAGGGGGTTCCCGATTCAGCGTCGGGTATGAAAAACCGCGCCCAATGGCGGGTGCCCTTAGGGCGCGAAACGGGTTGATCCCTTGACCTAACGTGTTTTAACCCGTTTTTCCTATCAGGCGGCGAATTCATTCGCTGCTTTTTAAACAGCTTCTAAGAATAAGATGGAGAGATTGGAGATGGAGAGATTGGAGATTGCGCCCTGTCAATCTCTAATCTCCAAACCGTGAGGATTTCGAATCAGACGCGTGGCCAGCTTTTCAAGAGAAGGGCGCCCGCTTCTTTGGCCTGCTTGGCGGCGCTAAGATTCCCTTCATTCGCCGAAATAATGCACCCTTTCATCAAAAAGTGCCAGATTTGGGCAAATTTTTCCAGGTCAGCCAGCCCAGCCGCCGCAGCTTGGCTGGTGATAATCGTCCGAATGTCGGCCAAATGTGCGGTAGCGGCCCGGTGAATCGAGCTGTTGGGTGTAGATTCAAGCAGCACATTAATAAACGAACAGCCCTCAAAGTCGGGCTGTTGGAACCACTGATCAAACGCGTCAAAGATCGCTAACAGTGCCTCGGTGGGCGTTTTTCCTGTGGTTAAAATTTCAGTTTCAAGCCACTGATGAGTCCATAAAATTTCGCGGCGCTGCAAAAAAGCCAGCACCAATTCTTCTTTCGACTTAAAATGGCGGTACAGCGTCATCTTGGCCACGCCCGCTCGCGCAATAATCGTTTCGACGCCGACTGCGCCGATGCCATGTTGCGCAAACAATTCATAGGCCGCTTGCAAGACGCGTTCTTTTGCGCCGTTCAATGCTGGGCTGCCAGGCGACACAGAGGCGATCGAAATTGAAGTCATAGTTCTCCAGCAAAAACAAATAAGAGCTCGGGTCAAATTCTGACAGAGCACAAAATGGGTTGATCTGAAATTTTCTAGCGTGCGAATTTCATTATATGGCCCACCTCGGCCAGGACAAAATACCAGAACCGCCCTGACAGCAGCAAGCTAGCCCAAATCAACCATAGAGCGAAATTCAATTTCCCCAAATCAAGAATCTAAGGTAAAATAGACCAAATGTTCTGTCCTTATTAAGCAGAAAGGGTAATCATGCAGCTAACAGATTATCTGCAGAGAATTGGTTATATCGGGTTGCAAACACCGAACGATACCACCTTGTGCCAACTGCATCGCGCCCACCTGCTGGCGATCCCCTATGAAAATTTAGACATCCACCTGGGTCGCCCTTTAACACTCGACCTCAACCACATCTATCAAAAGCTGGTCGATGAACGGCGCGGTGGCTGGTGCTACGAGATGAACGGGCTTTTCGCCTGGGCGCTGCGCGAATTAGGGTTTGACGTAACCCTGCTTGGCAGCACAGTCGGTGCGCCGGCCAAAGGCGTGGATGACTTGGAGCATCTCATTTTGCTCGTTCAACTGGAACAGCCTTGGCTGGTTGATGTAGGCTTTGGCAATGGCTTTCTGGATCCTTTGCCGCTCCGCGTTGGCGCCTATCAGCAGGGCTTTCTAACCTATCAGCTAGAGCAACAAGACGAACATCGTTGGTATTTCCACAATCATCCACAAGGCGCGCTCGGTTATGGCTTCACGCTCCAGCCCCACCAGTTGCCCGGTTTTGCCACTCGCTGTCACGAATTACAGACCTCGCCGACATCTGGTTTTGTCCGTAGAGCGGTCTGCCACCGCTTTACCCCCGAAGGCATCGTGAGCCTGCGTGGTGCGGTGCTCCAACACTACACCCCGGCTGGTCTAGTGGAAGAAGAGCTTGATTCGCTAACGCGTTATCGCGCCGTGCTTGCCAACACGTTTGGCTTGGATGGCAGATTGGCCGACAACTTATGGGATAATGTATGGCAACGCCATTTAGCCTGGAAACAGACCTTGTCCGAAGCAGGCCCCGGAGCGTGATATCAATGTATCGCCAGCTTGTGGCCAAGCGATACATTGAGCGCCTGGCCCAGCAACCAAAACGACTAAATCATCACAGCATATGGCATATTGAATAATCGCTCACCATACCCAACAAACGCTGATTTTAGTGCCAGAGTTGCGCAAGCAAGAAAAACAGGAGGGAGAATCACGGATGAGTGAAGAACTAACCTTTGCCACGACCCGTCTGGGTCTGCTGCTTGATCAGTATGACACAAGTTACGCCATGCTGCGCGAGCGCCTGGATGGCATAACAGATGCGGAATATTTCTGGGAGCCCGTGGCCCATGGTTGGAGCGTGCGACGGCGCGCCGAGGCCACAACAACAGCGCGCGGAAAAGGGGAATGGGTCTTTGAAAATGATGGCACCGATCCCACACCTGCACCGTTCACAACCATTGCGTGGCGGCTCTGTCATGTGGTTGCGGGGCAAATGACACGCTGCGATTACACCTTTGGGACAAAATCGTTGTCCGAGAATGAGATTGAGTTTCCTGGCAGTGCAGCAGAAGCGCTGGCTTTTCTGGAAAGTTCGCATCAAGCCTGGCGCGCCGGGCTGGCGACACTCACCGATGCGGATCTGGATGTGGTGGGGTTGAGCTCGTATCCCGATGGCCTCGACACGCAGTTGCCTTTTGGGCCGTTGCTCTGGTGGACAAACCGCGAGCTGATCCACCACGGCGGCGAAATCGGCTTGCTGCGTGATCTGTGGCAGTTTCGATCACAACTGACAAAGGAGGATCAATGACAATGAACCCTGGGCGCCCTGCGGCAGGTGAATATCTGGCCTACTATGGCCAATATATCAACCGCGTACCGGATGGCAACATCCTGGATCAGTTGGCGGGTCAGTTTGAAAAGACCTGTGCGTTGCTGGCGCCACTTTCCGCCGCACAGGCCAACTTTCGCCCCCAACCGGCGGACTGGAACATGAGCGAAGTTGTTGGTCATTTAGCCGATACCGAACGAGTTTTTGGCTATCGAGCGCTCTGCATTGCCCGCGCAAATCCCATCCCGTTGCCGAGTTTTGATCAGGATCTCTTTGTCGCTAGCGCAAACTTTTCCAGCCGGTCGCTCACCGCGTTGTTGGCTGAATTCACCACCGTGCGCCAGGCAACGCTGGCCTTTTTGCGCACCCTAGAGGCTGAAGCCTGGTTACGCCAGGGTGTGGCGGCGGATCATCTGATCAGTGTGCGCGCCCTGGCCTATAGCATCGCCGGGCACGAGTTACATCATGTGGCAGATTTTCGGCAACGCTATCAGGTTTGAAGCCTCGTGAAGCAGGAGCCATTATGCGCCAAACATTTACCAGCACCGTACAGCAGACAGGTAGCCGGGTCTTCATCCCCTTGCCTTTCGATCCACAAACAACCTGGGGGGTGAAACAGCGCCACCATATACGTGGTACGGTCAATGGCATCAAGGTGCGTGGGTCACTGGGCTCGGACGGTGAACAGTACTTTCTGTTATTGGGTGCCGCTTGGCGGCGTGATTGCGACATCAACGTTGGCAGCATCGTCCAGGTGATCCTCGAACCAGAAGGGCCACAGCAAGCCACTTTGGCGCCGGACATTACCGAAGCGCTGGCGGCTGAACCAAGTGCAGCCGAATTTTTTAGCGCATTGGCCACCTTCTATCGCAAAAACTATGTGAGATGGATCGAAGGCGCCAAACGCCCCGAGACGCGCGCCGCCCGCATCGCCGAGTTGGTCACGTTATTGAAGGCTGGCAAAAAAGAGCGCTGAACAATTGAGGAGATCACACAATGATTGGTCAACCAACGCGTCCCGGCTTTCACACGGTCACCCCTTATTTGATCGTGCAAGACCTGGCATTCATGATCGACTTTCTTAAACAGGCATTTGCCGCCACCGAACACTATCGCGCGACCGGTTCGGCGGGCGGAACACACGTTGAAATGCGCATTGGCGATTCGATGATCATGATCAGTGGCGGCGCGCCGAATAACGCGACCAAGCCAATGCCGATCATGCTGTTTTTGTACATCGAAGATGTAGACAAGGTCTATCAAGCCGCGCTGGC
>JAPLGZ010000752.1 GCA_026389895.1 Chloroflexota bacterium
AGATACAAACTAAAATCCATTGTAGCATTGCTACATTGGTGTGTCAAAGAAATTCAATGCTTAAAATAGAACTACGGATATGGCAGAGCCACTCCTCTTTAAAGGGCAATTTGCCGTCGTTTGAAACCGGCGCAGACGCCGGTTTGTTACACTACTTTCATCTGTTTTGAGGGGCCGCCAACGGTTTCTGCGCCGGACACTCGCAACTGACAGAATGGACAAGATTAGCCAGATCGACAATAATGCGCAGGTTGCTGACCTTTGATAACGAAAGCCGAGCCCTAAAATCAAGGGAGGGCTTATTACCAATCTGTTGATACTAAGGTGAAATAATTTATGCAAACATCCGTCAAATCTGTAAAACAATATACTCTCGGCGCAGCCGTTGCGCTGCTCTTTGCGCTCTATTTCTCTACGGTTGCGTTTGGCCAAGCGACTACGACTGGCACTGTGATTAGAAACGCCAATCTGCGCGCCGGCCCTGGCACCAGTTATGCGATCAGTGGCCAAGCTGACCAGGGCGACACCCTTGCGATTATTGGCCAGGATGCTGCGGGCAACTGGTATCACCTGGCGACTGATCACTGGATTGCGGCGTTTCTGGTCAATACAGGAACAGAGACCCAAACGCCCACCGCCACCGTAGCCGCGCGCGTGCAAGCAACCCCAGCGCCCCTCGCGAATCCTTCCGGCGCAACCGCGTTGCAATCAGCTAATTTGCGGGCTGGCCCAGGCACCAGCTATGCGGTGACCGGTGGCGTGAACGTTGGGCAGGCGCTTCTGATCGCTGGTCAGAATGCCGATGGCTCTTGGCTGCAATTGGCAGACGGCGCGTGGCTGGCTGCGTGTTTGGTCAATCACGCGTCTGCCGCACCCGCTACTTCACCGGCAGCGTCGCAAACTGCACCCGTCGCGACGCCAACTGCCACGTCTGTTGCCCCACCTCCTGCTGCGAGTAGTGGCAATAAGTTTGTGGTGGTCCAAAAACATTTGTGGGATGTATATGAAAATGGGGGCTCGCTCTTTGGTCCCTCTGTCACCTGTGGCCTGGCGCGCGAACTGATTGTCAACGTGTTAGACGAGAACGGCAATCGCCTGAACGGGGTGGCGGTGCAAGTTCAATACGGCGCACGCGAAATTTATGTCACCGGTGCCCAGGGCAAAGGCGATGGTGTAGCTGAATTTGTGTTGGGTAAAGGCCAGGATGTGAAGGTGATTCGCGATGTGGATGGGCGTGATGTAACCAGTGATCTGGCAACTGGGCTTTCGACCGATCCGGCGGCCATCCCTTATGAAGATCTAATTAGCGCGCAGTATTGCCAGGATGCCGATACCTGCAAAAAATTTGGTGAAGGCTATAGCTGCGAAGGACATTTTAGCTGGACCATCACCTTCAAACGGCAACCTTGAGGAATTTACCTAGGCCGTTTATAAAAAGCAGTTGCGCAGAGCGCACAGAGGATTCACGGAGCACGCAGAGAAATAGCAAACAACGGACGACAGATAGGATCGGCTAAGTGCAGCGCACGCCGTTATACAACTGGGTATACTATTCGCGTCAGAATGAAACGCGGTGTGGTTCCGGTAGGGGCGTGCCCTTGTGGCCGCCCGTTGTTCGCAAGGGCACGCCCCTACAACAAACCTCCGCTATTCAATTTGATTCAAGTGTAACGGTGTGCGCGATACATATGCGGAACAATTATTGAGCTGGGTTGTTTGGGTTCGCGCCAAGCTTTACGAAAAAAGCCTGGAGCGAATCTGTTTCAGATTGGGCGTCTTGGTAGGGATGAACCGTAGACCGCGCATGCTCGATCACGTGGTCATATTGATGGGGATTGATGTGTAAGCGCAACAAAACCTCTTCTAACATCTCGCCTAATTGCGGCAGATTGCCATTCTCCACCAATATACAGTTCTGTGCTTTCCCGGTTCCCTGCATATACGCGTGACCCCCGACCCCCGCATAACCGACCACCAGGCAACCACACGCCATGGCTTCTAACACTGAAATGTGCATACCCTCTTGCATTGTCGTGGCTAGATAAAGGGTCGATGACCGTAAGCTTTGCGCATAGATGGCTTCCGTCATCTCGCGCAACGGGAGCCAGGTGTAGGCCGCCAAAGTTGGCTGGCGGCGCGCCAACACACCGTGCAGCCACTCACCAGAACTGTCCTTGCGCGTCATATAGGCGATCTGGGGCTTTTTCTGCGCTGGTTGATAGGCATAGAGAGCAGCATCTATATATTCGTGGATCAAGGTTACGGCAATGCCCATACTCCATTCAAGCGTATGTTTGATCACCGGTGATACGGTCATCACCTGTTGAATGCCATAATCCTGCCAGCGCCCACCCGGTGGCAGACGATGATAGGCCGGCGCCCAACTCAGCGCAATTATAACGCGCTGGCCAGCAAAATGTTCTGTCTGGCGTATGAAATCGAGCATGACTTCGGGGATGACCAAAATGTCGTCAGCCTGAAATTGCGGCCGATCCGCCAAGGCGATGACCGGCGCCTGAATGCCATGCCAGGTGAGCATGAAACCAGTTTTTTGATGGACGATCGCCGCGTCAAAACCCTGTTGGCATAATTGCCGAACGTGGCGATAGAGCGTCTTGGTGCCACCAGAAGGTTGGGGGAAATCAGGACAAAAGTAGAAGATTCTGGACATAGTGAGGGTGAGTTTGTCACTATTAAAAAATTAAAAGTCTTCGCCTCGTAGGCATTATAAGGCAATGCTTT
>JAPLGZ010000006.1 GCA_026389895.1 Chloroflexota bacterium
AGCGCGCCCCACAGATATCCTGGATGGACCAGGACAAACTGGTGGTTTTGCAAGGAGCCATAACCGATCCATACCTGCCGGATAAAAAGTGTCAAGCCAATTGCCAGACCAACAAAGTAGAAGATTCTGCGCCAGGGCATAGTGATATGATCAGTTGGGTGGTTTTTGGAGAATCCAATTGAAATTGGGCAAGAGCGGCATGAAGCGCTGCCAGATTAGTTCTGGTATACGCGCAAATACTCGGCGCAGTAGCGGTGAGCGAACGACATGCTCGGTCTGTAACAGTTCTAACGAAATATCTTGAATGATAAAGCGGTTGAGCAACTGGCGGAGCCGCCAGATGTGACGAAGGCGCTCGTAATAATGCATACCCATGCCCATCATTTGCAAATACCGGTCTGCTAGATCTTCTGGCAACCAATGTAAAAAGGGTAAAAAATAGTGGGGCTCAATAGGGAATAGCCAGTTTGGCCCGCTAAAAAATACAATGCCACCAGGCGTCAACACCCGGTAAATTTCTTGAAACAAGCGTTGCTCATTCGGAACATGTTCATAGACCTGGGCGCAGATAATCACGTCTACACTTTGATCGGGCAATGGCAGCCCCATGGCATCCCCGCGCAAAAAGTCAACCATCGCCCGATCTGCGGGATCAATGGAAGAGAGGGCCACATTATCATAGTCGAGCCCAAAGGTATGCTGAAAGAGCGGCGCCAGCGTTGCCGTCATCAATCCTGCCGAACAACCGACATCTAAACAGCGCGCCGAATGTAGCGGCCTGGGGGCATAGGTCGTCAGTGCCCATTTGATCTTCGCCGCTTTGCGTTGGCGAATCTCTGGATCATGGACAGGTTCGCATAAGGTATAGAAATCTGCTTGATAACCGCGTGCCATGCTTTTTACCTGAAGTTTTTCCTGTTAGCGAATTTTTCTATGTTCATCATCCCTACCCTAGCCCACCGGCTTGCGCGCAACGGCGACATAGCCAGCCGCAAACGTGCCAGATTTATCTAGCATTTTGTCGGCATAATAACAACCCAACGTGATCAGCCATTTATTAAGCTGCCAAATGATCGGTTTGATGCGCGGCATCGACCATGTTGCCGCTACGAGGATCGTCGAAATTTGATGGCCGAGGAATGTGAACAGGCCACCTTTTGTATGGAGTTCGAGAATCGTAAACCCCTGCCTTTCTAGAATATGGCGCAACCCCAGATGGGTAAAGCGATAATAATCGTGGGGTAGATCGTGGAGCCGGCTGATATGGGGCACCGAGAGAATCAATGTCCCCCCCGGCTTTAGGATCCGCTGCATTTCGGCCACGGCCAGCGCCGGTTCTGGTAAATGCTCGAGCACCTCTAGGCAGATCGCACTGTCATAACTGGCATCGGCAAGCATCGACAAGTTTTGGACATCCCCGATCAGCGTGATCGCAGCACTTTTGGGCGCAATATCCAGGCCGTGGTAGAGCGAAACCGCCGCACTGACACAACTGCGAAAGGGCATTGTTCCACAGCCCAGATCGATGACGCGACCATGAAGATAGCGTCGGATCAACGTTGGCACTACTTTATACTGCGCGTAAAAGATCGGTGAGAAGTAGAGGCGATCCGAGACTTCTGCCATCTCCTGGTCAATTTTTGCGCGATTTTGCCGCAACAACTGTAACATCAATTTGCCTGCTCTAGATTTTGGACTACGTTGGATTGGCTCGCTTGGTTGGCTGAATCGACCCGCGATATATAACCATTTTTACACGTTAGCTTGTCAATACCGAATCATATAGGTCGATATATTGTTTCGCGATCTGGGGGCCACTAAAATTTGCCACTGCATGTTCGCGCGCCCGCATACTCATCCTAGCCCACTCTTGGTCATTCGCCAAGATCTGGATCATGGCAGATGCAAGGGCCGACACATCTGTGGCGGGCACGAGCGCGCCTACCGTTTCTGTCACCATATCAACGATCCCGCCTACGTTGCTGGCAACCACCGGGGTGCCACAGGCCAGCGCCTCTAAAACAACCACCCCCAGCCCTTCTTCAAGTGAAGGCAGGACAAATAGTTTGGCCCGTTGCAGCCAGGCGCGGACCCCCTCTTGGGGCAAAAAACCGGCAAACGTGACCTGCTCATGAATGGCTACATTCGTGGCTAACGCTTTGAGGTTCGCTTCCTCTGGGCCTTCCCCAATGACCACCAAGCGATAATCGGGGCAAGCTTGCAAGACCGCCGGTAGCGCCCGCAGCAGATATTCGACCCCTTTGCGCTTAATCAGCCAACCTGTAAACAAGATGATCTTTTCGCGCGCTTTGGCCGTGGGGGGGGTAAATTGGCTGGTATCAATACTGTTTGGAATGACCTCGATTTTGTCACGCGGCACCCCTAAAGCCACGGTTGTATCTTGCAAAGAGCGGCTTAGCGCGGTTACACGGTTACAGGCGTTCAGCGTGGTGCGCGTAAACCAGGCGCCACCTGGGTATTGCGGCACCTGATAAATATCACTGCCTTGCACGGTTGCAATGACTGGACAACGATGGCGCTGGCGACCTACACAGGCGGCGGCGGCTGATAACGTAAAGTGGGCGTGGATCAGATCGCAGCCACGGGCAAAGTGGCTGGCGGTCAAGGTATGGATGAAGGCAAAGGGCAGCGTTTGGACGCGTGCCAGGCGATATTTGCGCCAGTTGATGGGCAAGCCGCCACCATCTTTGCGTAGCATCTCGGCTTGCTGTGGCCACCAGTAGGGCGGGCGGACGATTTCAATGTTTTCAAAATATTCGTGCGTGGCCGTGCCAGGGCTGTGCATCGCCACCACCCGCAAGTCAATGCCAGATTGGGCCAACGCGCGGACAAACTGCCAGATAAAGGCACCCTCCCCATCCCCCAACCAACGCGGGAAAACTGTTGTAACAACACAAACTTTCATTAACGCATATCACTTATTGGTGAATTTAAATTTCAGATAAATTGGGGCCTAATTAACCACGCATAAAGGCTATTTTCTTTGGCAGACCGGTGCCACCTTAGGGCCGCTCCAGAAATAATAGCTGTTCATCCGCATGGGCAAGGCCAGGCGCAGTTCGCCCTACGCATGAACATCGGCAACCTCAAAAAAGTCACCACCAGCTTTCATTCCTCCTTCCAAGAAGAGCCCAGCGCGCAGGCGGTCTTCCGTGGCACAATCTATGCCAACTTTCATTGTATATGGCGTGTATTCTGGGCGCAACTGAGCCCGCATAATTTGGCAAGTAATAGAATGCATAGCTATCTCCGATTGTTCATCGCGTTCCCAAAAAGCGAAAGACATAGGCCGAGCCATCGTGGAATTCAAGTTTGAAGACGGGGGAATCTAACAATTTCTGGACAGAAATGATGCCACCCCGCGCCCCGACATAGATATAGGTAATGCCTGCCTGCTCTAATAACATTAGCGCTGTCGGCGATGTAAGATCACCTTGCAACTGATCCAGTGCCGCCGTCTGCGCGGCATAATCAGGCTGGATATTGCGCTCGATTGGATAGCTCATTGGCGCCGTTATGTTCTTTCGTTTCGCCAAAACGGGTAACCAAAAGCCAGCATCCGAGCCAATCACATAGTCTGGCCAAAAGCCAAAATGCAATGTGTTGACCATAAAATAAGCTGTATCTGGTGTATTGCGGCTGATCCAGGCCATGGCTCGTAGATCTGCTGGTTGGACATAGGCTGCATCTGGTTCGACAATGTTTGCCGCTGCGATCGCGCCTTGCGCAGTGAGCGCACATAGCCCGATGATGCCTAACCAATACAACGGCTGAAAGCGTAAGGCTAGCCATTCCAAGACGGTTGCGCCAAACCAGCCCACCAACACTGCAACCGGAACATAGCTGGAGGCAAACACCGTTCCATTATCCATATAGATGTTAAGCAAATGGGGGCCCGATAGCCACATGGCCACCACGCCCCAAACCGAGAGCGCGATCACCAGGCGCTCTCGACGCCACCATCCCCAGGTTAGCGCTAACGCCAATAGGATAAGGAGTGGAATGTTGGTCGGGTAGTATAAGACATGGTCATTCCAACGAGAAAGTGTGAAGGGCTGGTAGAGTTGCTCACTCATCACGACCGGATAGGCTAACTGACGCGCTTTCAACACATGCCATCCCCAGGCTGCAACGAATAGACCTGTCAATCCGCCTAGCGCCAGCAAACGTAGACCAAGCTGAAGCCACATGATTCGCTTTTTCTCATCCATTACCACGTTAACAATGACAATAAGGATGAATCCAATCACAGTTAAGACAGCCACCCGATAATGGCTCAACGCCATTCCTGCTGCCAATAGCGCCATTACCGGTACTGAGCGCCAATCGAATTTTTGGGAGGCCGTCCACTGCCAAACCAATGCTAATATCACCGGAGAGACTAGTAACCCTGTTAACTGGGTATCACGACTCCAATTCACAAAATAAGCTGGGAACACAGCCATCAACCCTACAATTGCCGCACTAATCGGGGCGGCTTTGCGTTTATGTGTCACAGTTTCTACAAAAAAGGCCACTTCCAGAGCCGCCACTGCAATGAGGATCTGGGCCAAGATCGGCGTCAAGGTGATTGCCGAGAGACCAGTCAGCCAGATAATCGTAGCCACAAAACCGTGAAAACCAAAATGATAGGTAAAGCTAGCAACAGACGTTAATGGCAATAAATTATCTGGCAAGCCACCCTGTTCGGCAATGGTTTGTGCAAGTAAAGTATGGTGAAAGCCGTCACTGCCGAGGGCTGCAACTGTATTACGGAGCACATAGAGGCTGACGCCCATTGAGGCCAATAGGATAAACCATAGAACTATGCGGCTCGTATCCGCCCAGAAAATCTGCGTCAGGTCTGTCCATCCGTTTGTTTTCCACACTTGGTAACGGATTAGAAAAATACCCCAACCCAGGCCCGTGATGAGGAAAACGCGTTCCGGAGAAAGTTTGATGCCAAAGCCATGCAGCCACGCCAATAGAACAGACCAAAATGCTAATGCTAGCACCGTTGCTAGCGCTGTTGTCATGGTTTTATCGAAACGGTTTTGGGTGTCATAGAAACTAGCTATCGCATAGCCAGGACCAAGATACAAGACTAATGCCAACACCAAACGTAACCAGTCAATCGGTGATACGCTTTGTAACACGCCCATCTCAGAAATTCAACTTTCGATAATAAGCGCCTGAATTTTCAAACAATCTCGTCCTCCTGTAAGGATAGATAATAAAGTGCTTATACCTCTAGTGAATTTCCAAACAGGTTTTTACTGATTGTTCTATCTCCTACTTTGTGATAAAGTAGATTTTCCAGAGGGAAAATCTTACTATATCATAGATGGACAGATAGATTAAATTTTATTCACCAGTAACAAAATGATTCGTATATACTTTTATTTCGCGCTATCAGATTCGGTTAATGATTTGGTGCCTTTTATGTGAACGGTGCTGCTGGATAGCGAACGTAGGTCTACTCATTTTAAGTCGCTTCAGACATACAATAAGCATTAATTTATTTTTTGACAGGGCTAATCTATGAAAATTGCTGCCTTTCCTAAATGTTATCTCGACATTATTCCCAGCAAGATGACAGTTTTTGATTGGATTGAAATGTCCAAAACCCTCGGCGCAGAAGGGTTGGAGATGTACGAACGTTTTTTTACCAGTCTGGATGATGCTTACATCGATAGTGTGGGCGAAGCGATTCACAACGCAGGGTATGCCATGCCCATGCTCTGCTGTTCACCGGATTTTACCAATCCCGACGCCGATGGACGCAAGCGCGCGCTCGATTTTGAAGTCGAAATGATTCGCGTCACACGCCGCCTGGGTGGGGCGCGCGCTTGTTGTCGGGTGCTGACCGGCCAACGTTATCCCGAGGTCAGTGTTGAACAGGGGTTGATCTGGGTCAAAGAGGCGATCGATCAACTGTTGCCCATTGCGCGCGAATACGATATTGTCTTGGGGCTGGAAAATCACTACAAAGATGGCTTTTGGAAATACCCTGAATTTGCTCAGAAAAAAGATGTATTCTTGCAAGTGTTGGCCACCAATCCGGATCGTGACCATTTTGGCGTGCAATATGATCCGTCCAACGCAATTGTAGCTGGCGATGATCCCATTGAACTATTGCGCTTGTTCGCTGATCGCGTGGTGAGCATGCACGCCAGCGATCGGTATCTGGCGCCCGGCGCAACCTTAGAGGCCCTGCGCCAGACCGATGGCACGCTTGGTTATTCGCCGGATTTGCGCCATGGCGTCACAGGGCGCGGTTTGAACGATTACGATACGATTTTCAGCATTTTGGCCGCCGCGGGTTATGACGGTTGGGTGAGCATTGAAGACGGTATGAATGGGTTGGACGAAATGCGCGAATCGATTGAATTTTTGAAGCGTATGCGCGACAAATATTTTACAAAATAATCCACTGGCTTTGGATGGCAACGGATATCACCACTACGCGCTGCTATCTATTTTCGTGATTCGATTATCTAAATTTTTTTATCGCAGATTCTGACAGCAATTGATGGATACACAAATTCCACTGGGAACAGACGTTTTATCCAGCCTTGTCCGAATCCGCGGTTGTCATTCAAAAAGGAGAGCATTTAAATGCAACTGTTAGAACAGATTCAACATCTTAATTTCCCTGCCGATTTACCCAAAACTTTACTGTCTGTCAAGCAAACGTTTGATGCGCCACAGGTGCCAGATGTAGCGGCGGCGGCCAAACAAGCCCTCAAAGAGAGCGGCCTGCTCGAACGTATGAAGCCAGGGGCCACCGTCGCGGTCGGCGCTGGCAGCCGTGGCATCGCCAATCTGCCGCAGATTGTCAAAGCTGTGATCGACGGTTTACGCGAAGCTGGCATGCAGCCCTATGTCGTTCCGGCGATGGGCAGCCACGGTGGTGCCACTGCGGAAGGTCAGAAGACCATGTTGGCCGAACTCGGCGTCACCGAAAAGAGTGTCGGTGCCGAGATTCGCGCGACGATGGAAGTAAAGGAGATCGGCCGCATTCCTGATGGCCCACCTTTGTATCAGGGGCTTGACTCGGCCGCGGCGGATCACTGTCTATTGGTCAGCCGGATCAAACCACATACCGACTTTCGCAGCCATTTGGAGAGCGGTCCGTCGAAAATGTGCGTGATCGGGTGGGGCAAACAGTTTGGCGCAGCCTTGATGCATGCTGGGGGTGGGGCAAATTTCCAAAAATATTTAGCCCCCGCCGCCCGCATCTATGAAACAAACACTAACTTTGTCGGTGCGATCTGTCCGATTGAGAATGCCTATGATGGCACAGCCAAGATCGTGGGTTTGACAGCTGACAAGATTGGTTTGGAAACAGAAGCAAAGTTGCTTGAAGAGGCCAAAAGCCTGATGGCCAGCTTGCCTTTCCCAGAGATTGATGTGCTTGTTGTGCGCAATCTGGGTAAGAATATCAGCGGCACCGGCATGGATACCAACATTGTCAGCCGCCTGATGATCCCACGCCAACCGGAGGCGTTTGGCAAAGTTGACGTTGCTGTGATCGCCGTGCTTGACCTGACCGAAGAGACCCACGGCAATGCCTCGGGGATGGGGTTGGCTAACGTTACGACCGCACGCGTTGCCAACAAAATTGATTGGTTTGCTACCTACACCAACTGTATCACGTCGGGCATTTTTGGTATGTTCCGCGTCTCCTTGCCGATCACCATGCCAGATGACAAGCGCGCGTTGGAAGTGGCCCTGCGTGGTTGTGCTCAACCTCAGGCCGACGCACGGATGGTCTTTATTCGCGATACATTGACGGTTGATCAGCTCTGGGTCAGCCCGAATTTACGTAAGGCTGTGGAAGAACATCCACGGCTTGCTCTGATCGAAGAAGTCCCCCTCCAATTTGGCACAGATGGCGCCATGCTTTGCCCCTGGAAGTTGGCCTAACCGGAAACTGGCGAGGCGAGCGATTTTCAAAAATCGCTCGCCTCGTTGTTGGAACAACTACTTGACCACCAGTGGCAAGAAGATCGCATGCTCCGCGTTGGTGGGGATCCCTGTCGCTGTCGGCATTGGTGTGCTAGTGGGTGTTGGCCCAAGCAGGGTTATCGTGCTGAGAGCCGTATGCTGGATGGCGATGGCATCTACATTTGCATTGACAATCGCAGTGTTTAGTAGTGTCGTCTCAGCTCCCAGGGCGTTGGTCCGTACTTGTACGGTGATCTGAACGACACCACCCGGCTCGAGCGTTGTCACCCATCCCGTCACAACGCCATTTGCTACGGTCAGATCGCCGCCTGTCCCTTTGACGACTTGAACGCGCACTGCGTTTTGGATCGTACTCCCCGCCGGCAACACATCCTGAATTACAACATTATTCGCCGTGCTATTGCCCACATTGCTGATCACAATTGTGTAGGTCAATAATTCTCCGGCTGCGACCTGGCTAGGGGTGTGGCTAATCTTGATCTGCAGGTCGGGTGTTGTCGATAGTGGGGTGGGCGTGGCGGCCGGCATCGCAGTTTCTGTGGTGGTGGGGAACGCTGTTGCTGTCGCCGGTACTGGTGTGCTCTTCGCTAATGAAGTCGGTGTAGCCGTGGGTGTTAGAGTAATTAAATCGATCAGCGAACTGGCTGTGTTATTATCGGGAATGTTATCGGTGGTTGTTGTTACACTGGCTGTATTGCGAATGCTTGTTTCGGTAAGATTACCTGAGACAAGCGTTTGGCTCGTGATCGTAATCACGCCGCCCACATTGAGCGTCGCCACTGTGCCCGTCAACGCATTACTCGTTATGTTGAGGATCGGGCTGGCGCCATTGCTCACCTGAATCGATGAGCCGCCATTAAAATTGACGCCATCAGGCAACAGATCTTTGATCAACACATTTTGAGCCGCGCTAGGTCCTGCGTTCGTCACGATGATGGTATAGGTCAACGGCGCACCCACCAGGGCAGGATTGGGCGAACCGCGCTTGCTGATACGCAAATCGGCCGCGGTTGACACTGGCGTGGGTGTTGCCGTGGCAATAGCTGTGCTGGTTGCTGTACTCGTCGCTGCGGCAGTTGGTGTGTTCACTGGTGTGGGTGTTGCCGTGGCACTCGGTGTCTTCGTTGCAGTCGCGGTACTCGTCGCTGTGGGCGTCGGTATGTTCACTGGCGTGGGTGTTGCCGTAGCAATAGCTGTGCTGGTTGCGGTATTGGTCGCTGCGGCAGTTGGTGTGTTCACTGGTGTGAGTATTGTCGTGGCACTCGGTGTCTTCGTTGCGGTCGCGGTACTTGTCGCTGTGGGCGTGGGTGTGTTCACTGGCGTGAGTGTTGCCGTGGCGCTCGGTGTCTTCGTCGCGGTTGCTGTACTAGTAGCGGTCATGGTCGCTGCGGTCGTGGGTGTTGCTGTGGCGCTCGGTGTCTTCGTCGCGGTTGCGGTACTTGTCGCGGTAGTGGTCGGCGTTGGGGTGTTGGTTGGGGTGGCGGTGAGCAAACTGGTGGTGACGCTGGCCGTGTTGAGCAGCGAGGCACCGGTCGCGCCGGCACTGACCAGGGTGTGCCCGGTAATCGTGATCACACCGCCCACGTTGAGCGTGGCCACCGTGCCTGTTAACATGGTGCTTGATAGCAGGAGGGC